>RDSB01000013.1 GCA_004923195.1 Marinifilum sp. JC120
CATTTACATGCTTCTTGAACTCGGTTTGGACTTCGTTTCCGTAGGTGGTTTGTTTCAACCCCTGCACCACAGGCAGATTGGGGTTTTCTTGCATGAACTGAGCATGGACCATGCGCCTTAGCTTGGCATGCATGGCTTTGGTTTCTTCCCACTCATAATTTTTCTGGTCCCATCTACGTTTGACTTCCGGCTTCATCATGGAAGGATACATGCGGTCACCAGTTGAGAACTCAGAAAAATCCCCTTTGGGGTCTGCCAATTCTTCACCTGTTCTGCGATCAACGATTTTCCAGAGATTGTCGATCTGCATCTCGGCGGGCTCATTTTCTCCGTAAAGCACAAGACCAGTTGTCAGTTCTTTTCGAGGTCTAAGCTCCATTCGGTAATCAGAAAAGTTCATCTCATTTCTCCAGTATTAAAGTTTTCGGTAAAATAATCTGAATCCCCGTGATTCAAATAATTATCCCTACAACTCACAATTAACTGGCAAGGCGGACCTGAGTTACCCAACTCAAGTCCGCCCTTAAAAATGTAAAAACCATCATTCAAATAAAATACTCAGCACAAAAAAAGGGAGAGATTCATGCTTTCGCAATAATCTCTCCCCTAAATATTTGTAACTTTAGCTTGCTGATTTAAAAAAAATCAGGATCAACAGCAGCTTTGCCGTTATCAAGCATGGTTTTGTAAAATCTGATTGCCTTTTCATCCACCGGAACTATCGGAAAGTTCTTCCGGCAGGCATCGCAGGTAGCCATGGCAGGCTGTGTAGGTGCGATGTAAGGAACCTCCCGGCCGCAAAAAGGACAGGGAAACATAAATATTATCTCCATCCCGCAGGGCTTGACCGGAGATAAAGGTTTGCGGTTTTCAGACATCAATTATCCTTTCAAAAGGTCTTTACCGGTCATTTCTTCAGGAACGGAAATGCCCATGTGATTCAAAATTGTGGGTGCAATGTCGCAAAGCGCGCCTTCAGCAGGGCTAGAACCCTCGAATGCATCGCCGATGAAGACCAGCGGCACATTATTCAGACTGTGCGCAGTCTGCGGCCCGCCGTTACCGTCGATCATTTCCTCGGCATTACCGTGATCAGCAGTCAGCAGGATAACCCCGCCTATTTCCTTAACCGCTTCCACTATCTTACCCACGCAAGCATCAACAGTCTCGCAGGCTTTGATCGCTGCCGGGATAATGCCCGAATGACCGACCATGTCAAGGTTGGCAAGGTTGCAGATACACAGGGAATATTTCGGAAGAGCAGCGATAAGCTTATCGGTAACTTCTTCAGCGCTCATCTGCGGCTTGAGGTCGTAAGTTGCCACCTCGCGCGGAGAAGGAACAAGAATACGATCCTCACCCTCGAAAGGCTCTTCGCGTCCGCCGTTCATGAAATATGTAACGTGGGCATATTTCTCGGTCTCCGCAATACGCAGTTGCTTCAGCCCCTTATCCGCCACAACTTCCCCGATGGGGTTGCTGATATTCAGCGGAGGGAAGGCATTGGGGAAAGGAAAGTCCGATTCGTACTGAGTCATAGTCACGAACCCGCTGAATTGAGGCGCCTTGGGACGATCAAATTCGCTGAAATCCTTCACCGCAAGTGCCCGGCAAATCTGGCGGGCACGGTCTGCGCGGAAATTAAAAAAGAAAACACCGTCGCCGTCTTTCAAGGTTCCGTCAACACCGGAAACAATGCGCGGCTTGATGAATTCATCAGTTTCACCGGCAGCATAAGCATCTTCAACAGCCTTGACCGGATCAGACACTTCCTGACCTTCACCAAGAACCAGAGCCTTGTAGGAAAGCTCGTTGCGTTCGTAATGCTTGTCACGGTCCATGGAGTAATAACGACCTGAGATGGAAGCCACTTTACCGGCACCTATTTCAGCCATTTTATCCACGAGCTGCTGCATGTAAACTTTACCGCTGGTAGGTGAAGTATCACGGCCATCCATAAAGGCATGGACAAATATTTCCTTGATCCCGGCATCCTTAGCCACTTCAATCAATGCATAAAGATGATTGATATGGGAATGCACACCGCCGTCAGAAAGAAGGCCCATGTAATGCAGACGTCCGTCCGCAGCTTTTACATTATCCATGAGGGAGCTGATAACCTTATTGGAAGCCAGCTCTTTTTTCTCAATGGTAATGTCAATGCGGGTCATGTCTTGATATACAACACGTCCGGCTCCGATGTTGGTATGCCCAACCTCGGAGTTACCCATGAATCCGTCAGGAAGCCCCACCGCACGACCAGCGCATTTAAGCTGGGTAGTAGGACAGCTTTCCAGCAGCCCGTCCAGAACGGGAGTGTTGGCAAGTTTAACTGCGTTGCCTTTACCTTCGGGGGCAATTCCCCAGCCGTCCAGAATGAGCAGGACTGCGGGGGCACCGGTTTGCTGAGACATGATTAAATTCCTTGCGCAGGCTTAATCCTGCGGCTTTAGGTTAAGATCCATTCTGGTGCCTTCGGACCAGAGACCTTCCACGTTGTAAAATCCGCGGTTTTCTTCCTGAAAAATGTGGACGATGATATCGTTCAGATCGAGAAGGATCCAGTCTCCGGTTTTGTAGCCTTCCATACCAAGATACTCGATATTATCGTTAGAAAGCTGCTCCAGTACGAAATCAGCCAGAGCCTGTGCATGACGCACACCCTTTGCTCCGGCAACCATTACAACTTCGGCAATGGGGCAGATTCCCTGCACATCCACGGCGGAAACGTCACTGGCTTGTTTTTCGTCCATCCATTCAGCAACAAGCTGAACTTTATCCTTAGTATCGATCTGTTTAAATTTCTTTTCTTTAGTTTTCATTCTTTTGGTTTGATTAACCGGCGTTCTCCCCTTACGGAAAACGCGCTTGAATCCGGACCGCAAACAGCGGGAATATAGGACTTAAAGCCCCTGCGCGCCTGACATCCAACACATCCGGCCTGACGCAGTTCTCACATTTCGTCCAAAGTACAATATGATTATATAGAGAATTTACGCCCGCTACGCAATCAATACTATAGCCTAGTTTTAAATCATTTTCAATTGTGAAAATTATTTTCGAATTCGAACAAACACTATCGAAAATTCAATGACTTGTTGACGGTGGGTAAACACTTATGCAATAAACTTCGTCATGCTTAACCACACCTTTTTTTCCCTTTTCTTTTTTTTCTTTTTTAGGACTGAAATATAGTCATCCCGTGGTTATGGAAAAAACACTGATTGAGAGTTTACCGGGCCACGGGCGCAAACCCCGTGGCCTTTTTTTATTTTTTTTTAACACAAACCCTGTACCGGGATCAGCCATATCAGGAGGCAAGCGATGATCTTCGACGTAGACAAGGAAACAATGCCGAGGGAAGAGCTGGAAGAATTACAGCTCAGACGTTTGAAGCAACTTTGCGAACGCGTTTATGCCAACGTTCCTTTTTACACCAACAAATTTAAGGAACTTGGTATTGAACCCAAGGATATCAATTCCCTATCCGATCTTACCAGACTCCCTTTTACTGAAAAGCAGGACCTGCGTAACCACTACCCCTTCGGCCTTTTTGCTGTTTCCCGCGAGAACATCGTTCGCATCCACTCTTCTTCCGGCACCACCGGAAAGGCAACGGTCGTCGGCTACACCAAACGCGATATCAAGAACTGGGCGGACCTGATGGCCCGTTCCTTCGCAATTGCCGGAGCTACTCCTGAAGACAGCATCCACAATGCTTACGGTTACGGTCTTTTTACCGGAGGCCTCGGCGCGCATTACGGTGCAGAAGCACTGGGCGCGACCATCATCCCGGTTTCCGGCGGCGGTACCAGACGCCAGATCATGCTGCTCAAAGATTTCGGCGCGGACGTAATCTGTTGCACTCCTTCCTACGCTCTGTTTCTCTATGAAACTGGTAAGGAAATGGGCATTGATTTCAGCAAACTGCCTCTTAGAATTGGTATTTTCGGTGCTGAACCGTGGACTGAATCCATGCGCCGCGACATTGAGAATAAACTCAACATCAAGGCCCTCGACATTTACGGCCTGTCCGAAATCATGGGCCCCGGCGTAGCCATGGAATGTGCCGAAGAACAGAAAGGTCTGCACATCATGGAAGACCATTTCCTGCCTGAAATCATCAACCCTGAAACAGGAGAGCATGTAGAACCCGGCGAAGTGGGCGAGCTGGTAATCAGCACCCTGACCAAGGAAGGCATTCCGCTCATCCGTTACCGCACCCGCGACCTGACCCGTCTCAATTACACCGCCTGCCGTTGCGGCCGCACCTTTGCCCGCATGCAGCGGGTAACCGGACGCAGTGATGACATGCTCATCATCCGCGGCGTAAACGTCTTCCCGTCCCAGATCGAGTCCATCCTCGTTGAGACCGAAGGCATTTCCCCGCATTACCAGCTCGTTGTTGAACGTGACGGCAACCTCGACATTCTCACCGTTAAGGTTGAAATTTCAGGTGCCTCCTTCTCCGATGAAATTAAAAATTTACAGCGTCTCGAAAGAAAGATACAAAAAACTATTAAGGAATTCCTTGGCGTAACAGCCAGAGTCAAGCTTGTGGAACCCAAATCCATTGAACGTTCCATGGGTAAGGCCCAGAGAATTATCGACCTGCGTAATCAGAACCAGCAATAGAACCTATCAAAAGCGAGGAAACACCATGAAATGTGACCAGCTATCCATATTCCTTGAGAACCGTGCCGGAAGACTTGCCGAAGTAACCCGTCTGCTTACTGAAAACAAAGTCAATATCCGTGCTCTCTCTCTTGCCGATACTTCTGATTTCGGCATCCTGAGAGTAATCGTGTCCGACTTTGAAACTGCGCAGAAAGTGCTTAAAGAAGCAGGCTTCACAGTTGGTAAAACCTCCGTTGTGGCAGTAGAAGTCGACGACCAGCCCGGCGGACTGCACAACCTGCTCGAAATGCTGCGCGGGTCCGGTATCAACGTGGAATACATGTACGCCTTCGTACATCAGTCCGGTGCCAATGCCGTAATTATCTTCCGCTTTGACCGCACCGATCAGGCAATTGAACTTCTCACTGAAAAGAATATCAAAATGCTTCCCAGCGAAGAACTTTGTAAGCTTTAAGAATGTCTCCGACGGCTGGGGAAGGGGAAAATCTTGCAAGAGTTCCCCTTCCCCAGCCCCCAGCCCCTTCAGAACCTTTTAGTATGCTTCGCATATAGCGCATTTAGGCGTCTTAGATTTAATCGCAATATCTTGGTTGATATTGCGTTTTTTTGCTACAATGCATTTTAATAAATAAAAATGGCGAAGCTTAATAAAAGGTTTTGGGATTCTTAAACCCTTTTGCAAAAGGGTTTAAGCCGCCGGAGGCAAAATCCATTCATCAAAAGTGCGAAGCGCATCAAATCTATGAATATCAAATTACTCAAACAAGAAGCCCCCTGCCGCTGGCGCATGGATAAATACGGCTCCATGCGAGTGGACGCTGTATTTTTTGGAGACAAAAACATTATCCTTGAACTGGACGATACCACAGTCTCGCAGGTGCGTGATGTGGCTTCACTTCCGGGCGTGGTCGGCCCGGTCTGCGCTATGCCGGACGCCCATTCCGGTTACGGCTTTCCCATCGGTGGGGTCGGTGCCTTTGATGAGAAACACGGGGTGGTTTCTGCTGGCGGGGTCGGTTTTGATATTTCCTGCGGCGTGCGTACCCTGACCACCGGACTGACCCGGCAGGACTTGATCACCTGCGATGAAAAACTTGAAGATTTGCTTTTTAAACAAATACCATCAGGAACGGGCGTTGGCGGTGATATTATCCTTGAAGGCGACCTGCTGGATGAAATGCTGCTCGGCGGTGCTTCTTGGGCGGTAGGTCAGGGCATGGGACAACCGGAGGACCTCGGCAGGATTGAGGGAAATGGCAGAAATGAATTTGCCGATCCGAAAAAAGTTCCGCAAAGGGCCAAACAACGTATGCGCAATCAGCTGGGATCGCTGGGTTCCGGCAACCACTATCTGGAAGTGCAGTATGTGGAAGAAATTTATGATGCGGCAAAAGCTGCGGCCTTCGGCGTCGGAATTGATGATGTGGTGGTCAGCATTCATTGCGGGTCGCGCGGCCTGGGGCACCAGATTGCCAAAGATTACCTGCCCATGATGGCAGAAGCAGCGCCCGATTTCGACATCAAACTACCCCACCGCGATATTGCCTGTGCCCCTATACAGTCAAAATTAGGTCAAGACTACCTTGGGGCCATGGGAGCAGGCATTAACTGCGCCCTTGCCAACCGTCAGGTAATCACCCACCTTGTGCGCCAATGCTTTGCCGATCTTTTACCGCAGGCTGATTTGCGACTGCTTTATGATGTGAGTCACAACACCTGCCAGCGTGAGGAATTTAAAATAAACGGCAAAAAGCGCAATCTCTGGGTACACCGCAAGGGAGCAACCCGCGCACTGGGGCCGGACCACCCGGAACTGCCCCGTGAATTCAAGAAACACGGCCAGCCGGTAATTATCGGTGGCAGCATGGGTACAGCCTCCTACATCCTTGCCGGAACAAAACAGGCTGCGGAAATCTCATTTTCTTCATGCTGCCACGGAGCCGGACGGGTTATGAGCCGAACCAAAGCGCGCAAGAATTTCAAAGGAAATAAAATCCAAAAAGAACTCGGCAGGCACGGAATCATCATTCGCAGCGGCTCAATCAAAGGTATTGCCGAGGAAGCCCCTCTTGCCTACAAGGATGTTAATATGATTGTCGAATCAACCCAAGCCGCCGGAATATCTGAAAAGGTTGCCCGATTGCGACCGATTTTATGCATAAAAGGCTGAAAATTGTAGTAATAGATTATGTTTTGGATTAAGTTATTCGGATGGAAAATATTGAAGCAATCAACAAAGACTGGCTGGCCTCCATGGTCTCCACCAAAAAAGAATTCCTGACCAAGCTTTTTGCCGTATTCCTGCACGATGAGCCTGCGCGGGTAGTCAAGATAAGGGAAGCCTTCGAAGCCGGACAAATGGACGAACTGAAATACCTTGCCCACTCTCTTAAAGGCGCCGCCGCCACCATGGGAGCCGACAGAGTCCGTGAAGCCTGTCTGAATTTGGAATACAGTGCCCGCGACGAAGACACGGAACTCTCAAAAAAGAACCTGCATATTCTTGAAGACGAAATGAAACTTGTTTACGATTTCATGAGCGAGTTCATTAAGTAACAAACCAGCTTAAATAAATTTAAATTTGAATTTCAGACTTTAAAAACCGGGATTTTCCCGGTTTTTTTACTTTATATTTCTTTATATTTTAATCGTCGTACCAATGGTAATCACCTTATCCGCCGGAATCCGCAAATAATCGAGCGGGTCTTCAGACATGGAACTAAACATGATAAAAAATTTACGCCTCAGCGGACGGTTTTTATTTTCCTTGTTGAACCGCAGCAACATCCTCCCGATGTAAAAATAACTGTCTGTGCTGCTCAGCCCAAGCTGATTCCATGATTGAACCAGTATTAAAGAAAGATTGGGTTTTTCCATAAAACCATAATTCACGGTCATCCAATAAATATTTTTATCAATATTTTTAAGCGTGATACGACTATGCGGATCAAGATAAGGCTCGCTGGAGGTATTCACCCGCAGAAAAACAAGTTTTTCATGCACAACACGGTTATTTCGCAAATGCTGTAAAAATGCATGGGGTACAAATTCCGATGCAGAAAGAAATACAGCCTCCCCCGGAACCTTTGCCAGCATGTACTTTTCAATTTCAGATTCCAGATCGGAAACTTCAAGACCCCGCTCCTGCAATCGCTCTCTGAGCTTTGCGCGGCCCCATATCCAGACAAACATCCCGTAGGCAATAAGCCCAGCCAGAAGGATGGGGAACCAGCCGCCCCCGGCAATCTTGGTGAAATTGACGAAGAAAAATCCAAGATCAAAGATCGCGAAAAATCCGGTCAGTATTGCGGCTAAAATCCACGGGCAGTTACGTATCTTGCGCAGGTAAAACCAGAATAGATAGGTAGTAACAACCATGGTTCCGGTAATGGCAATCCCGTATGCCCCTGCCAGATTCTCCGATTGCTTGAAAAATATCACCAGCAGGATGCACAGCGCAGCCATGATCCAATTAACTGAACCCACGAAAACCTGCCCCGGATTATCCTTCGAGGTCTGCAAAATGCGAATCCGGGGTACAAAACCCAGATGCACAGCCTGCGCGGTCAATGAAAAAGCCCCGGAAATAATGGCCTGTGAAGCAATTATCGCCGCAAGGGTAGCCAAGCAAACCATGGGCAGCATCAGGAACTTGGGAAATAGGCTGAAAAATGGATTGATTATCGCCTTGGGATTATCAATCAGCATGGCCCCCTGTCCCAGATAATTGAGTAACAGACAGGGCAAGGCCACAAAATACCAGGCTAGAGTGATAGGCTTACGCCCGAAATGCCCCATATCGGCAAAAAGGGCCTCCCCCCCGGTAACGCAGAGGACAACCGCACCAAGAACCATAGCCCCGGCCAGACCGTTTTGAGCAAAGAATGTTAATGCATAATAAGGACTGAAAGCCTGCAAAACTTCTGGGTTGCCCACTGCTGAAAACAGTCCGAAAACACCGATGACCGTAAACCAGACCAGCATAACCGGACCGAACAACCGCCCGATCTTATCCGTACCGCTACTTTGAAAAGCAAAGAGGACCAGCAAAATAGTGCAAGCTATGTGCGTTGTATACTGATGCGCGGCAGTGGTTGCTACATCCAGCCCCTCAATTGCAGAAAGCACTGAAATAGCAGGAGTGATGACTCCGTCCCCGTAAAGCAATGCCCCGCCGATCATAGTCGCAAATAGCATGAATGACGCAGTCCTGCGCTGCCCCTTACGACTGACCAGTTCATAAAGCGCAAAAATACCGCCCTCGCCCTTATTGTCTGCTGCCATGACGAATGTAACGTACTTCAGGCAGATGACAATCAGCAGAGACCAGATGATCAGGGACAACACCCCAAGCACATTGGCTGCATTAAGCACAACGGCATGATGCCCACTGAAGCAGGCCTTCATGGCATAAAGCGGACTGGTTCCAATGTCACCGAAAACAACACCCAACGCGCCCAGCGCAAGTGCGGCCTGCCGGCTTTTAACATTCTGCTTTTGCATAATCTTCCTGTGCGGACTTTACCGAACAAAAAAGGGGAAAACTATTAGAATAGTTTTCCCCTTAATTACGAAACTCTTTGTTTTTACTTACCTTTGCGCCCGTAGGTTTCCATCTCAATGAGCCACTTTCCATCTTTGAGCAAAAATTCAAATGAAGGGGTAAACTTGCCGCGCCCATCATTGCTCCGGTAATCCCAGGAAACCCTTGCGCTGCATTTGTTACCTTCAACCTTGAATTCAGTAATCTTGAACAAGCGCAACTTGAACGAACTATCCACCCAGTAAGATGCACAACGGGGCAAACTTTCACTGAATCCCATAAACAAATCTTCTGTTTTGGAATTACAGGGAAAAGATTTAATCACGGCATTGTCAGCATACAGCCCGCGGATAGCATCGAAATCCCTTAAATTATATGCGTCCTTATAATCAAAAAGCACATCCTTGATCTGAACCCGCACATCTTCTTCAGCAGCAGCTCCGGCAGAAACAGCAGCGCAAACAAGAACCGACAACATCAACATTGAGAGCAAAATTTTCTTCACAGCAAACACCTTCTGATATGTTTTTATATGCAACTGCATTCCTTTTAAAACAATTCGAAATAAAAATCAGCAAATCCCGTTCATTCTACGCCACTTTTGCAAGCAGGTCTTTACCTCATCGAAAGTCTCATCAGGACTTCTTCCATCAGTATCCACAATGCATTCGGCGTTGTGGTCTTCCTGAAATTTAACATCCACTCCGATAACTACCCCAAGATCCTTAAATTCCTTACCGGTACGCTGCCGCTCAAGAGCTTTTTCGTATAGTCCGGCCATAACCAGCCCCTGCTGCCGCCCTGATTCGCGCTTCATGGCCATATTCACCGGACAGCGCAAGTAAACCTCAGCAAAATATTCTATTTTTTCACGGGCGTCATTACGCCAGCAAAGCTCATGAGCAGAACCGTCCATAATTACACACCGTCCTGATTCCATAATGGAGATGGCGTCTTCCACAAAAAGGTTGTAGGCACGCTGTCGTTCATCACATGTATATTCAGGATTGGGAATATAGATCTTACGCCGCTCATCCATGCAAAGCAGAACAACCCTGATTCCCTCCGCACGCAATTGCTCATAAAGCTTTCCGGCTATGGTACTCTTGCCACACCCCGGTAATCCGGTAATCCAGATAGCCCAGTTTTTATTAACGCATATACCGTTCGAATTGGACATAATCAAAGACCTCATCCTCAAGAACGTTTTCTATAAATCGCATCAATGCATCCCGCACTTCCTGCGGATGATCAGGATACCAGACCGGAGAGGCAATAACCAACCCCCGAAATACGAAAAATGGAGCCATGACCTGTAATACTTCATCATCCCCGGTCTTTTCAAGATACGCTTCCATGTAAGTCATGTACAGGGTACGCAGTTTATTAGAAAACTTTCCCCCTGAATAAAGCCCGAAGAGAATATAATTAGTCGCCATGCAGCAAAGATCTCCGGCAGGTTCACCCCACTCCCCCCTGCTGCGGTCCAGCACACTAAATCCATCCGGCCCGCCCATAAGAATATTCCAAGGATGAAAATCACCGTGCACGGCAGATAAACGGTGGGTGTAATGAAATAGCTTCCAGCGCCAGTCGATAAGTTTTTTCTCAAGACTAACAAAGCGGTCCTGTGAAAAAAAATCGCAAGGATGCTTGAATGCTTCGTCCACCAATCCCATTATGCATTCGCTGGAACCGATCAACTCCCGGATGCGACGCATATACAGATGAGGATCATCCTTTTTCACAGAATGGATTTCTGCCAGCCACTCAGCAAGATCTACTGCATTATGCTGATCCTGCTCAAGAAATTCCCCATTGCGAATACGGTCAAGATCGTGGAAATAATCGTAGCCCTGCAACTTTTCATTCAAAATGAAAAATTCCTGCGGCTCCTTAAGCGAACGCATAATCCCATCGCTACTGATATAACCGATCCCCATAGGTTTTACATGACGCGGCAAACGGGCTGAGGTTTCATACTGAAACATTAGAACCGCCGCCCGGTCCCAATAGAACTGATGTCCGTAATTATCCCCTTTCATGACCGAAATCACAGTTTCCCGCTCCTCTCCGTCCACAGTGAAGAGAACCAGCAACGGCTTTCCGTACCCGAATTTCTTCATACCCTGCTTGTCCAGCGAGCCTATATCCCCGTAGTCCACAAGGGACGCACCGGGTCCGAAAGCATCTTTCAGGTATGCATCAAGCATAGCGGCTGTGATTTCAATCATGATCAATCCTCCGGGGTTTAACCCAAGGATACAGGAACTGAGAACTTACTTACAAACTATTTTTGACAAAAAATAATACAAACCATTTAAAATTAACACAGACAGACTGATGAGAAAGTGCCCGATGCTAGGAACAAGAAAAAGGCTGGAACGACGCGTATATAGACATACGCGAGTTTCAGCCTTTTTTGCAGTGACGACGCAGATGGTGCTTTATCATCTGTCTGAACCGGAATCCTGCGTGCAGGATCCCGGCTAATTATACAAAGCCACTCAGACAATTGAGAAAGTGCCAGATGGGAGGCGCAAGAAAAAGACTGGAACGATGCGTATTACGCATACGTGAGTTTCAGTCTTTTTTGCAGCAACGAAGCAGATGGTGCTTTATCGGCTGACTGAGCCAAAGTTGGTTTCGTAACGAGCCCAAAACTCTTCTTCGGTGTAGGAATGTTCCTGAGTACCGAGTTTTTCAACGCAGTAAACCGCGCTGACAGCACCTACGTGGGCAGCTTCAACAAGATTTTTGCCCATGGCGAGGCCTTTGATCAGACCGGCACGGAAAGCATCGCCTGCTCCGGTGGGATCTTCCACAACTTCAGCCTTGGCAGCGGAAACTTTAGTTTCGCCGTCTTTTTCAACAACAAGACAACCGTGCTCACCAAGAGTTACGATGATGGAATCGCAGATTTCCATGAGCTCATCACGAGTCTTGCCTGTGGATTTCATGATCATTTCCAGCTCATAGTCGTTGGAAACGAGAATCTTGCAACCGCCGATCATTTCCAGCAGCTGCTCACCGCTAAATGCGGGGATGTTCTGGCCCGGATCATAGATGTAAGATACACCCTTTTCACGGTATACTTTGGGAAAATTCTGCATATCATCAAGGTTGCCGGGGGAAACGATAGCCAGCGCATCTGCGGGATTCACGCCGGAAAAATCATAATCGCAACCGTATTTCATGGCACCGGGGTTGAATCCGGTAATCTGGTTGTCGGACTTATCAGTGGTGATGTAGGCTCCGGCGGTAAATTCATCATCAACACGCTTGATTCCTTCGCGAGTAATTTTGTTGTCGTCCAGCCATTTTTCATAACCGTCGAAATCCTTACCCGCAGTACCAAGGATCACAGGCTTTTCGTCCAGCATGGAAAGAGCGTAAGCAATGTTTCCGGCTGTGCCGCCAAAACGCTCATCAAGGCCGTCCACCAGAAAACACACGTTAAGCATGTGAATTTTATCAGGCAGGATATGATCGGCGAAACTACCGGGAAAACTCATAATTCTGTCGTAGGCCAAGGAACCGGAAACCAATATCTGCATTTGTATAAACTCCTGAATTGAGATTTTAATCAGGCAAAATAAATCTCTGCCCGCGTAAGTTTTGCGGACAGAGACTATGCTTGCTTGTATGGAAAAGTCAATAAACAGGCTACGAAGTATGACTCTTCACCCACTCAAAAAACTCCCCGTTACCATGCTTCGACTCAAGTGCCACAATAGCTGGACAATCGTAGCTGTGAAGATTCTTGACTGTCTGGATCAATTTTTCAACCAGTTCCGGTGTTGTTTTAGCAATAATTACTGTTTCTTCGGAACGCTCAAGCTTTCCTTCCCACCAATACATGGATTCCATTTTATCAAAGATATTCACGCAGGCGGCCAAATGACGCATGAGCAACTCTCCGCCAATCTCACGCGCTTCTTCCACATCTCCGGCAGTAATATAAACCAGCATTATGGACATAAAGCCCTCCTATTTACAAACAGGACTCTCACCGGGTTTGGCGTTTGCAAGATAATTACTGATCGCGTCCAGCTCGTCAGCGGTAGTAGTCATTCCCATTTCAGCCATACGCTGGTTGGTCTTTTCCCATGCGGCAAGATCTTTTTTGCCAAGTCCCCGACAGACCCGCTTCATACTGTGACAACTTCCACATTTTGCAAAAACAAGACTGGAACCATCTTCCGCACCAGAAACAGAGAGTCCAAGTCCTGATATGGTAAAAAGAGCCGCAACGACCAAACTTAATGCTATTTTCATTTTCAGTTCCTCCGCTTTTATTTGTATTAAATGATACATGAATTGACATGAACGGCAACATTTATCAGGCTGTAGACAGCATATTCGATGATTGTAAGTTACAAAAAGAAATGATAGCCCACACCAGACAATATGAAAATGAAAACTCCTGATAAAAGCACACTGGAAAGAGCAACTACCATCTATGACCGTCTGATAAAACGGTACCCGAACCCGGAACCGGAATTAGACTGGTCCAATGCATGGGAACTGATGGCAGCCACTGCTCTTGCGGCTCAATGCACGGATGTGCGGGTCAACAAGGTTACCCCGGAACTTTTCCGCAGATGGCCCGGCCCAGCGGAAATGAGCAAAGCGGATGTGGCGGAAGTCGAAGAAGTGATCCGCTCTACCGGGCTTTTCCGTAACAAGGCCAAGAACCTGAAAGGCGCAGCGGAAGTAGTCATAAATGAATTCGGCGGCGAAATGCCCCAAACCATGAAAGATATGATCAAGCTGCCCGGTGTGGCTCGCAAAACCGCCAACATAGTGCTTTCCAATGCCATGGACGTTCACGAGGGGGTTGCCGTTGATACCCATGTTAAACGGCTTTCATTCAGGATGGGCTTGACCGAAAGCACCAATCCAAATGTCATAGAAAAAGACCTGATGCCGCTTTTTAAACGCGAAAATTGGGGCGATGCAAACCATGTTTTGGTTCTATACGGACGTGAAATATGTTCGGCCCGAAACCCCAAATGCGACATCTGCGAACTAAACGATATCTGTCCGCAAAACGGAATTGAGAAAAAATAATGAGCGAAGAAAAAAAGAAACCCGGAAACTTTACTGTACATGCCACCGACGGCAACGCCCGCCGCGGAACCCTTATGACCGCCCATGGCGAAATCCAGACCCCGGTCTACATGCCTGTGGGAACTCAGGGAGCAGTAAAAGCTGTTTCACCGCGTGATCTGCATGAAATCAATTCCCAGATCATCCTCGGTAACACTTATCACCTTTACCTGCGCCCCGGTGACGAACTTATTGCCCGCCGTGGAGGCCTGCATAAATTTTCCAATTGGGACAAGCCCATCCTCACCGACAGCGGCGGATTTCAAGTCTTCAGCCTTGAATCCATCCGTAAAATCACCGAGCAGGGCGTGGAATTCCGCTCCTACATTGACGGATCAAAACATTTCTTTTCCCCTGAAAAAGTCATTTCCATCCAGAACAACATCGGCTCTGACATCATGATGGTTCTGGATGAATGTGTGGGCTATGGACATGACCGCGATTACACTGCGAAATCCCTTGAAATGACCACCCGCTGGGCCAAACGCTGTCGCGATGCCTACCCCGTAGGCTCCGGCGATCAGCTCATGTTCGGCATAGTACAGGGAGGTTTCCATAAGGACCTGCGTGAAGTCTCCCTTGAGCAGCTCAGCGAAATCCCCTTTGAAGGATACGCCATCGGCGGCCTGAGCGTTGGCGAGCCCATCCCGGATATGTACGATATTTTACAGCACATCGGGCCCAAGCTGCCTGCGGATAAACCCCGTTACCTCATGGGTGTAGGAACTCCGCTCGACATTCTCGAAGGTATTGCCAACGGCGTGGACATGTTCGACTGCGTGCTGCCCACAAGGAACGCCCGCAACGGCACCCTGTACACCAGCCAAGGCAAGGTCAACATCAAACGCGCCCAGTACCGTGAGGATGATTCCCCGCTGGACCCCAATTGCGATTGTTATACCTGCCGCAACTTCAGCAAGGCCTACCTGCGCCATCTGTACACGGCAAAGGAACTGCTCTCCAGCCAGCTGAATTCAATTCACAACCTGCGTTTCTTCCTCAAGCTCACTGAAGAAGCACGGGAAGCCATTGAGAAAGGCACTTTCGATGACCTGCGCAAAAAGTACGAAGCGGTCTACGAACCGGTCGTGAGATAATGAGAATTATCAGGCCGTTATTAACGCTTATGGGAGCACTGACCGTTGCCGGAATGCTGGCGGCGGCAGTGCTTTTCTTTTTTGCCCCGGTCCTGCTTCAGAAAGAGGATGTGCTTGAAAAAGCTGACGCAATCGTGGTCCTTGGTGGACATTACTACCGCCCGGTCTACGCAGCAGATCTCTACAATGAAGGCTACGCTCCGCTGATTCTGTCCAGCAAGCCGGTAGTAACCCCGGAAGTAGAAGATGTGCGCAACCTCGGAATACACTTTCCGTATCAGTGGGAAGTATTCCGGGATGTGCTGCTGAAAAAAGAGGTACCTGCTGACAAAATTAAATTCTTCGGCAAAGCCAATATCAGCACCCTTGATGAAGCGGAAAAATTAAAAGATCAACTCACTTCACAAATTAAATCCATCATTCTGGTGACCTCCCCCATGCACACCCGCCGTGCCGGGATTATCTTCAGGGAAATTCTGCCCCCGGATGTTAAAATAATAGTGGTCGGCACTCCCTATGAAATAACACCTGATAAATGGTGGACCAATTTCCGGACCGCACCATTTGTGGTACTGGAAGTAGCCAAGACCCTTTATTACGAATTGGGCGGAGCTTTCAGAAGCTCGGAAGAAATTGCCAATTAACAAAAAAGACCTTCTGAATTTTCAGAAGGTCTTTTGTTTTATACTTTAGTCACGCTTGCAATGACCGGACTATCTTTTCCATTATAGCATCAATCTCAACGGATTCAGGAAGATTGAGCACATTACCGTCGGACATCTGCCGCTCAACCAGTCCGGGCAGTTGCGGCATGGTGAACCGCTTATCGGGTAGATGCTCCAACTCAGGAGGCTCACCGCCCTGATAACGATTAATGATCAGTACCTGATTTTCAAGCCCCAATTCACCGGCCATGCGCCCCACTTCCGAAGCAGTCTGAAAACTGCGCATGGAAGGTTCGCTGACCACCACAATCCCATCCACATGCATGGCTGTTCCCCGTCCGAGATGTTCTACCCCGGCTTCAAGATCAACCAACACGCAATCATCGCTATCCATGACTATATGGGCCAGCAGAGCTTTTAGCAGGGCATTGGCATCACAGGCACAGCCACCCCCGGCATTGGACAGACCGCCCATGACCAGCAACCTTTTCTTACCGGGATCAACACCGGGAAAAGGCTCTTCATAAAGCGGAAGCTCCACTGCCAATTCTTCCGGCAGGTCGCCGACCTCGGGATTAAGATTGAGGAAACCTTCCTCATGAATCCGCTCCCTGACCAGATCAGTCCTTGATGATACAGGATCAGGCAACGCACCATTAGCCAGCCCGGAAGCCTGCCCCAATGACAAAGCCGTGTCGGCATCAATCATCCAGACATTCTGCCCGCTACGGGCCATCCAGTCAGCCATCCACGAAGTAATTGAGGTTTTGCCTACGCCACCTTTGCCTGCAAATGCCAGTTTCATAACCCTCTCCTACTCGCTCAAACCAAGGCCTTTACGTTTGGCCTTGATCCGTACATCAAAGAGTTCGGCAGCTTTGACCGGGTCCGGTTCAATGACAAAAGAGGCACCTACCAGATCCTCAAGACCGGAAACCGCAATATTAGTTACAGTCTCAGAACCAAGAATATTCGGAGGATGACCGAGGTGGGTGTAGATGCCACTGGCTACAGCGTAAAGCCCGATAGCAGCAGCCTTTTCTGAATACCACTCAGGAGAGGAAGCACCCACAGGCAGATCACTGATATCCACATTAAGGGCATCAGCCAATGCGGCGCAGAGTTGCAGGATTCGAGCGTTGTCCACACAGGAACCGTAATGCAACACGGGCGGGATTCCCAACGCGCCGCAGACCTTTTTAAGTCCCGGACCAGCCATTTCAATGGCATCTGGAACCAGCAATCCGGCCTTGCCTGCCGCAGTGGTTACGCATCCGGTAACCAGCACAAGGATATCTTTTTTGATCAATTCCTTGGCAAGCCCAACATTCATGGAATCCTGCTTGATCTTAGGATTATTACAGCCAACAATTCCTACTGCGCCGCGAACATCCCCGGCAGCAATGGCCTGCACTAACGGATCAAGAGAACCGCCTAATGCTGAAATAACCGCTTCATTAGAAAATCCGGTCATGATCTCCACAGGCTCACATGGAATATCCACACGAGAAGCATCACGCTCAACATAAGCTTTCACTGCGAGGCGGACGATCTCGCAAGCTTGCTCGTATGCATTATGCGGATGAATATCAAAATGGACTGCCCCGGTGAAACGAGCCTTAGGAGCGGTATCGATAAACTTGGTGTGGTAGCAGCCGGAAATCGTTACAAGGCTGGGCATGATGCACTGGTAATCCACAACCACAGCCTCAACCGCTCCGGTCAGAATTGCAAGCTCTGTCATGAGATGGTTCCCGGCCATGGGGATACCCTTGCGCATGAGCAGTTCATTACCCGTGCAGCATAGACCCGCGATATTGATACCTGCGGCTCCGGCAGCTTTTGCTTCAGCGACGATCTCAGGTTCACGGGAGGCCGCCAAAATCATCTCGGAAACCACAGGGTTATGCCCATGGACAAGAATATTTACTTTGTCTTCTTTAATTACCCCGAGGTTGGCCTGCGACATGGACGGGGTCGGGGTTCCGAAAATAACGTCTGACAATTCGGTGCCGATCATGGAACCGCCCCAACCGTCAGCCAGTGAAGTACGGGCAGCATGGAGAAGAGTGTTGGGAGCGTCGTTATCGCAACCCATGTGGGTGCGGTGCATCATTTCAGCAATTTCACGGTCAACACCGCGCGGGGTTATTCCCAGCTTGGACCAGATATCTTTACGTTTCTGAGGAACGCGGGAAAGGAAGGAAACCTGTTTTTTACGGCTGCCGAAGTCAGCAAAGAAACACTCCATTGCATCGCGAGCAATATCCTTGATATCACGCCCTTCGACTTCAACACCGATTTCTGCGGAAATACGGCGCAGTTTATCCTCATCAGTTATTTTATAATCCTTGGTCTCGCCCTCAACTATCGCCTCAAGCACCTCAATCAAATCACGACCATGATCAGAATGGCCAGCAGCTCCGCCCGTTACAAAACGACCGAAATTCCTTGCCACCACAACATCCGCATCAGCACCGCATACACCGCGCGGAGATTTCGGGGTAATTTTACACGGCCCCATGGTACAGATACGGCAGCTTGTCCCAAGCTCGCAGAACTTACAATGCGGGGTCTGCTGCTGTAATCTTTCATGGACAGTATCAATGCCCTCTGCACGTGCTTTATTGATCATTGCACGAGCATCATCCCAGATTGTCAACTCTTCAGCCGGACGGGGTTCTTTAGCCATTAACCTATCCTCCCTGTTTGCCGGAAGCTGGTTGATTCCCGCTCCCGATCCATTCCTGTTAAACGAACGTAACAAGTCGGGCACAATCTGTTTGTCGGGTAGCCGACAAAAGAAGTATATTTTATTAAAAAATATACCATTGCGATAATCGCATAATTTTACTTTCAGCGACAGGCTAATTTTCAGCGATGGCTTTCAGTTGCTCAGGATCAACAACAAGCCAATTGGAACGATCAATGCGAGTGAGAATTCCTTCACGGGTGAGGTTGTTAAGCAAAGTGGAGACGGTCTGGCGGGTGGCACCGAGAAGAGTGGAAAGCTGTTCGGTGGTCAGATTAAGATTGATCTCTATTCCACCGTCAACGGTCTTCCCGTATTGGGTGGCTTCTTTGTGCAGGTAGCCACAAAGGCGGGAATTAATATCTTTGAAGACCAGTCCATCAATTACAGAAAAAGAATTTTGCAGGATTTTGCCCAGCACCCGGACCATAGTGCGGTTAAAAATTGGGATATCAGCCATGCACCGCTTTACCGATTGAACATCGGTAGTCAACAACATACCGTCTTCATAGGCTTGCACAAAACATCCGGCATGAGTTGAATAAAGGTCTCCGGGACCGAGAATTCCCAGAGTGAACTCCTTGGCTTCATAAGCGAGATAAATACGCACCCTGCCCTTTGCAACAATGAAGACAAGATCTTCTTCAGTATCGGGAGCAAAGATCATGGCACCTTTTTTAAACCTGCGTTCGCCAAAGACACTGCGGATATCTTCAAATTCATCCCGCTCAAGTTCGTCCAGAAGATTGATACCGGAAAACTTCATACTCAGCTTTCCTCGGGCGCAGCAGGAAGTTTTTTAATATACTTATCCATATTCTCCGCACACTCAGAAAGCGAAACATCAGACCCGCTTTCACGAATGACCGTCTTAATATCATCTATCATTTTAGAAACGAAAAGCATGCCCGGGTTTTCCACCACAGAGCTGGCCCCTTTGCCTGTACCGGAAAGGATGCCCATAACTTGCAGCATGGTCAGTTTTTGTGGAGAAACAGCGAAGGCATATATTTCACTACCTTCTTCCGCTCCTTTGACCAGAATCCCGTTTTCCACAAATTTATCCAGCAAAGGGGAAATAAACCTGACCGGAACACCTACCTCCCCGGCCAGCTCTTCCAGTTCATACGGATGCTCGGATTGTTCAAACCGCAAAGTCATCAAGCTAAGTGCCAGCAGAGAAAATTTCTGCATATCTTCCACACCGGCATCGGGCATGAATTTCTGCTGGCGATAAAGCATCACATTCTGCACGGCGTAGCTTATTTCAGAACCAAGCAGGACAATAACCCAGCTGGCATAAAGCCAGATCAGAAAAAGAGGCAGCTGCGCAAAGCTGCCGTAAATGGCATTATACTTACTCACCCCGATCTGCCAGTTGATGTAAGCCCACTGGGCCATCTGCCAGACGGTCCCGGCTACCACCCCGCCTGCCAGCGCACTGCTAAGGCGCACTCTGGTATTAGGCATGAAGGCGTAGATAAAAGTAAATGAAAGCCAGATCAGTACCAGCGGGGTTAGTCCGATCAGAAAACTCTCCAATTCCGATACACCGTAAATACTTTCAAACGATTGCAGCACGGCCTGCTTTTTAATGGAAACACTGACACTGGTGGCTACAATCACCGCCACCGGGCAGATAAAAATAACTGAGAAAAAATCCGTAAATTTGCGCCAGAAAGAACGCCCGTGGCGGACCTTCCAAATAATATTAAAAGCTTTCTCAACAGTACCAACAGTGGAAAGAACGGTAAAAAGAAGGGTTGCCACCCCGATCCAACCGAGAGTTTGAACATTGGTATTATCCACATACTCAAGAATCTTACCAACCACCTCTTCCCTTCCGGCGGAAACCTTAAGCAGCATATCGTGAATATAGCTGGAATCCTGAAAGCCCATACCCTTCATCAACGAAAAGGCCACCGCAAGAAACGGGACAATGGAAAGCATGGTGGTAAAGGTAAGCGCGGAAGCACGGATAATGCACTGATCCTTAAGAAATCCCACTGTGACAAGATAGCCCACTCGAGCAACAGTATGCAGGACTTTCAAAGGGCCGCTGACATGGGAAGAACTCCAATCCCAAATATCATTTAAGAAAAACTCGGAAATACGTTGTCCTACCTTCCCACTGGTCATCGCGTCCCCCGGCTGGATTATGAAGAAGTAACAGCAAGCATCAGCACATAAATATCAGTTTTGTTGAACCATATCAGAATATAAGCTTCCTGAAAAACATAAAAGACTGCTCTGGAAGACCGAGAACATCGCCGAGTACATCGCCCCAACGCTCCAACCCTTTAACCTCAACTTTGGGATCGCTAAGCCTGCCGGTCACAGTGACGTTAACTCCGGTCATGGCATCAAGAAAGGCATTAACCAGCTTCAAATAAAGATTGGGAAGCTTAATAATATCGGCATTAACCTGAAGATTGATGGAATCGTCAGGAAAACTGAATCCGCCCTTTGCCGTAGCAGTCAGGTAATTGGTTTTAAGAAGGTAGTTACCCACTTTAAATTTTCCATCCTTGCCGTCTACGACTCCTTTCATAATGGAAAACGATGTCGGGTTGGGAGTCTTTTTCTCCTTGATGTCTTTTTCCGCTGTGGCAACGAAAAGGTAAGAACCGTCAACAATCTTGAAGGCCAGTCCCCCGGTCATGGTGTTTACAAAATCAATATTGGCAGTGGAATGTCCATGAAGTTTAAGGGAAGCATCGGTAAGCCCCCGCACACAATCACGGCCCACGTAATCAGCAAAGAACAATCCGGCCTGAAAACCCCGGACCTCAATATCCGTGCCCAGTGAAACAGTTCCATTCTTAAGGCCGAGATCAAGCTTGCCTGCCAGATTTCCTTCATGGAAATTGCCCTTCAGATTGTGAATGCTGATAACCTGATCCTGCATGTCCACATCAGCACTAAGCTTGCTGCCCGCGAAATCAAAAATACGAAAATAATTACACTCCACCTTTCCGGTGGCATTAATAGCACCAAGTAATTTATCCGGGAACTGCCATTCTGGAAATTTGAACTTCTCGACTTCTTTGAATCCACTTTCCTTGCTCTCAGAACGAGCACTCATGGTATCCGGTGGCAGAAAATGATCAACATCCACCTTGTCACCCTTGATAACAAAGCTCAGAACCGGATTTTTGAAGTCAGTAAGTTGAAAAGTTGCCTCAGCCTCAGCATTATCAAGGTTGGCCTTATTCACACGCAGGGTCAGATTTTCACCATGCAATTGAAACGATGAATCAAGACCAACACTGTCAAATGCATCAGGATCCTGAACCTGCGGCTTTTCCACTCCGAAAAGATCAAAAATCTCAGAACAGGCAACCTTGGGAAGTTTGAGTACTCCCTTTGCGGAGGCGGTTTCAGTTCCAAGCCTGCGGGCATCGATGCTGCCGTGCAGGTTCATCTTGCCGCTTTTCAGGGCAAAATGATCCAGCTTAAGATTCCCAGCCTTAACCCCGCCGCTGCCTGCCACAACAAATGAAAGATTCTTTTTGATAACCGGAAGGCCTTTGCCGCCAATGGAAAATTTCAATTTTCCGTTTTTGATGACTACACTTTCAGGGTCATACCTGCTGCACAAAAGACCGCCGATGAAACCGCCTTTGAATTCCCCTTGCGGTTCCAAAAAAGCCCCGGACAATTTCAAATCAACCTTACGACCCACCAAATCCTGTGGTACATCTCCGACCAATGGTTCAAATTTAAGGGACAATCCGACACGCTTTATACGCAATTTCTTCAGCTCATCAGGAACTCCCTCAAACCCCATATCAGCCACAACGCCCGTACCTTCAAGGTTGGAATCAAGCTTGAGATTGCGGAACAGTTCCCCCGGAGTACGCCCCTTTGAACGCAGCTGGTTAAGTTTAAAAGCAGCTCTGCCAGCATGAAATTTAACACCGTCAACCTTAAGTGGAATACGGGCAAGAGAAAATGGTGAAACAGCCCCCTCACCTTTCAGATAAAGAACATCCTTCTCCCTGCGTTTATCAAAAGCAAGATCAACAGACAGACCGAAATCGCCATCAAGATACGACCCTTTGCCGATACTCAGACTGGCAACTTTAGGTCCCGGCGAAAGCGCGAGCTTAACATTTTCGAGCCTGATTCCGTCATAAGCAAAACGGTCCACCTCCACTTTACCATTACAGGGAATTTTCTTAACCAGATCAGCAATGACCATCTCGCGAAAGACACTATGCTGCGGCTTGGAATTAACCTTAACTACAGTCCCGTTTCCGTTGATCTTTTTCTCAAGATCAAACAATTTCACATAGGGATCAAAAATAATGGAATCAGCCCGCACATCAAATTCCAACCAGGGGCTGCGATAATTTTTGAGTGAGAAATCACCCTTGATGACGGTCTCATCCACAGCCAGAACCATTTTAGAAAGTTCTGTCTTTTCTAAAGTTGAGTGAAAATCCATCTCAAAAGAAGCAATATTGAGGATATCCTTATAACCTTTAGGAATAGGGATGGGCGTAAATCTGGAAAAGACCTTCTTGGGATCAAAACGGGTGGATTTCAAACTGCCCTTGAAATCGGGAGCATGATAAATATCAGTGCAATTCGCGGAACCGGTTAAGCGCACTCCCGCGCCTTGCAGGACCAGCCCCTTAACATCTATCATTCCCTCAACAAGATTGAAATCAAGGGATGCGATCCCTTCCACCACTTCATCTTTGCCAAACAATTCATCACTCTCCACCTTAAGAGAAAGAGAGGTCTCAGACAGGGAAACTTCTTTTTTCTGTACGGAAAAATCCAGCAGCCCCTTAAGGTCCGCCTTGGCCTTAAGATTAAAAAGCTCGGCATCAAGCATGGCACTGAGATTAAAGGCCAGTGGCGTATCCTTGCGCAGAAGTCCGGTACGAACATTTACCCCGGAAACCTTGAAAGAATTGCCGCTCCCCATGTCATTGTATGAACAGGTAGCATTAAGGACACTGACCCCGCGCACACTGATGCAATTGAAGTATTTGAGTCCCACATTCTTGCCCTCTGCCCCGCCTTCTGATTCGAGCAAAGGCAGATTAAGCGAACCATTTTTCAATCGGTCCACGTGCAGGAAAGGGGAATCCACAATAATGGTATCCACCTCCAGTTCACCGCTAAGCAAAGGAATAAGTCTAACCTTGAAGTCAATATCTTCAACTGTAAGTTGGTGGGGGTAGGCTGAATTTTCAGGAGAAGAAACCGTTACCGGACCGGTATCCACGCCGAGCCAGGGATAAAAAATCAGATTGAAATTTTCATGAAACCGAACTTCGCGGTCAAGCTTCTCGCTGAGGAAATTCTCCAGTGCGATACGCGGTTCATCTGATTCCAGATAAAACACTCCCCCGGCCACTGCTGCCAGAAGGCAGAGATCGAAAAGGAGAAAGAGAATCCAAAATATTTTTTTTACCCGCACAAACACAGATAACACCTGCATCTAAAAGATTGGCCCGACTATAAATGAATACGTTATAAGAAAAAAAAAGGTAAGGGAAATCCACTGCGCAGACTCCCCGTATGAAAACTATTTTTCCTGACAAAAAAGCGAAGTCTTCATTTCTGCTCCGGTAACATCTGCCACGACCGGACACTTCACTTTAAAAGCATAATAAACATCAGGCCTGACTCCCCAGAGGGATTCAAAATTGCCCTGTCCTTTACTGAGAACGACAGGCGATTCGTCAAGTCGAGAACGGAATTCAGGACTACAGCGGTTCAGAACGGTTCCGGGGGTATCCACACCGGAGGTAACCACCTCACAAAGATCGGTCATACCAACTATTTTTGCATCTACAAAGGTGGCATCATTGAGGATATTCTTTCCGCGCACAGCATAGGTGACCTTAACGCCTTCATCGCGCAACAAACCGGTTAAAATCGTATCAAGCCCAATTTCCCCGGCATTATCCCCTAGGACCAGCAAGGATTTATGACTGCGCACTTCGCCAAGAAACTTTCCGAATGCTTCTAGGTCAAGACCATGCTCAAGATTATCGAGTTCATCTTCCCAATCATATTCACCCATCACCGCACAATCCATGTAATTACCGATGATGGAAACACCCATGGCCGCCAGCAACGGGTCTCCGCTGCCAAGGACTTTGGCCTTCACTTCAGGCAAAAGTTCCAGAACCCGCTGGTTTGCTTTTTCCTTCTGGGCTTTGAAAATATCCACCTCACCCACGTATTCTGCGGTCTCGCGAAAAAGCCTCCCCGCAAGAGAAGGCGGAGACTCATTCAGGTCGGCAGAAGCGAACCCCGCAGCCCAATGCTTTACAACCTTTTCATGAATATCTTCCTGTCCAGGGCAGGTCTCCCTGATCCCGGCAATGGCCATTTTCAAAAAGCATGGCAAGCAATCCAAATGAGTTCTCATAACTATACCTTTCCCTGCCCGGACGAGCAGGGCTAATTTTGATCCCATTATTCATAGAAACGGACTAATTTTAAGCCCTAACATCAATATTAAAACATATACGCCGCGCAATAACATACTGAATTAATAATATTTACCATCAAGGCACGGCTGTTGCTAATCTCAAAGTGACAATAACTTAAACAGAGGAGCGACAATGCCACTTACTAACAGAAATAACAATAGCTCCCAACGGGCTGGTCGAGGACTCGGTCCTTGTGGAGCCGGAATGGCAAGAGGAAGAGGCGCAGGCTTCAGGCAAAACGCAGGATCTAACTACAGCACGGGGTCCGGAATGAGACGCGGTATGAGCGGACGCGGACAGGGACGTGGACAAGGACTCGGCTTAAGACGCAGAGACGGTTCCTGCCAGCAGATGCAGAATCAGGGTTTTGGTCCCGATCAGTATGCAAACGATCTTGAAAGACGCATCGCCGATCTTGAGGCTGAAAACCAAAGACTTAGAGCTGAAGCAAATAAATAGTGAATGGTTCCGGGACATAAATCTCGGAACCTTTTTTGAGGAATTTATATATGAAAATAGCAATTGCCAGCGGCAAGGGCGGTACCGGTAAAACCACTGTTGCCGTCAACTTTGCAGCCTATCTTGATTCTATGGGCAAAACCGTAAGCTTCACAGATTGTGATGTAGAAGAACCCAACGCCCACTTTTTCCTGAATCCTGAACTCAGTGCAGAAAAAGACGAATTTCTACCTGTTCCAGCCATTGATGAAGACAAATGTATCGGTGAATCATGCAAAAAATGTATTGAGCTCTGCCGCTTCAAATCCCTGATCTGGATGGTGGATTCCGTACTCAGCTTTTCCGAACTCTGCCACGGTTGCGGACTTTGCGAATTGGCCTGCCCTGCTGACGCCATCAGCGAAGGTCAACGCCTTATCGGCACAACTTCTACAGGCAAATCGGGCAATATCGATTTTTCAAGAGGATTGCTGCGCATAGGCGAAGCAATGTCCCCGCCATTGATCAAAGCGGTCAAAAACATTTCCCCCCGGGCAGAAGTGAACATTCTGGACTGCCCCCCCGGAACTTCCTGCCCGGTGGTGGAATCCGTTGACGATACTGACTTTGTGGTGCTGGTAACCGAACCCACCCCCTTCGGCCTGCACGACCTCAATCTGGCTGTGCAGCTCATGCAGACTCTGAACATGCCCTGCGGTGTGATTATTAACAGAGCCGGAATGGGTGATGACCGAGTGGAAAAATATCTTGCAGGAAAAAACGTCCCCCTGCTCGGCTCACTTCCGCACAGTCGGGAAGCCGCATCTCAATATTCTAAAGGACATCTGCTTTATGAAAGTATTCCCGGATTCAAAGACGAATTCGCCAAAATCTGGTCTTCCATCCAAGAACAAGTGAGCGGAGCAAAATAGAATGAAACAGTTAGTAGTTATCAGCGGTAAAGGCGGTACCGGAAAAACCAGTGTGGTTTCCGGCCTTGCTTCCCTCGGCCCGAAAAAAGTTCTTGCGGATTGTGATGTGGATGCGGCGGACCTGCACCTGATCCTGCATCCTGAAATTCAGGATAGACATGACTTCTTCAGCGGCGAACGCCCGGAAATCAATCCCGAACTATGCACCCAGTGCGGCCTCTGCGCCGAACATTGCAAGTTCGATGCGATATCCAAAAATTTCAGCATAATGCCCGAAAAATGTGAAGGCTGCGGTGTATGCTCCTACATCTGCCCGGTCGAAGCGGTAACAAGCGGCCCCAGACTCTGCGGAGAATGGTACAGATCCGACACCCGTTTCGGACAAATGATCCATGCAGAACTGGGAATCGGCGAAGAAAACTCAGGCAAACTGGTCACAACTGTGCGCAATGCTTCCGCTGAATTGGGAGAAGAACTCGGTGCCGAACTTGTGCTGGTGGACGGTTCTCCCGGTGTAGGCTGTCCGGTAATTGCTTCATTGACTAATGCCGACCTAGCAGTATTTGTAGCCGAGCCGACCATTTCTGCCGTGCATGACCTGAAGAGGGTCCATAAGCTGACCGAGCATTTCAAGATTCCCTCCATGGCGATCATCAACAAATGCGGAATTAACGCTGAGCAGGAGAACGAGATCAAATCCTTTTGTGCAGAAAAAGAAGTCCTCCTTGCGGGTGAACTGCCCTACGACACCATTTTTTCAAAGGCACAATTGGCGGGACAATCCGCTGTTGAATACGATCCGGATGGCATGGGGAAAAAGATTGAGGCTATCTGGAATAGGATGGAAGCAAACCTTTAAAGGAGAGTAAGCATGGGTAAGGAAAAAATTGTAATTCTTGGATGCAGTCAGGCTATGGACGACATTTGTATCGGTTGTTCCCGTTGCATGGTCGGATTTAACCGCCGTACCGGAGAATTCGAAAACTGTGCGGAAGACGCGGAACTGACCGCGATCGTCGGCTGCGGCGGATGCCCCGGCAGCGGCATTGTCACCAGAATGGCCCACATGAAGCTATGGAACGCGCCTATGGACGAAGTTCCAAACAAAGTTTATGTTGCCCCCTGCATAACCATGCACTGTCCCCACAAGGACGTATTACTCAAAAAGATCAAGGCCAAGGCCGGATGTGAAGTCATTGAAGGTACACACCCGTACATTCCCGAAAACATTTTCGCCGAATAATTTCAGAACATGCCTATATATGAATACAAATGCCGTGAATGCGGTGCCGTATACGAAGAAATCGTCAGTTCAGGATCAGCTCCCGGTCCTTGTCCATCCTGTGGAAAGGAAGCCGGAGAAAAGCTCATCTCATCAACATCATCGCTGAGCGGTAAGGACACTCCCAATGTTCCGGATGCAACCGGAACAGGATGCTGCGGTGCCAACCCGTCATCAAAGGGCTGCGTCCCCGGTTCCTGCTGCGGCAAGGCTTAAAATAAGAGGCACAATCTTTTTTAAAGGTTGTGCCTTACTATTTTATGGCGTGACTTGGTAGGTCTCCGGCAGGACCGCCGAAGGCATTAGCTGAGAACAATTTTAATTAGAAATTTCGTCCATAAGCTCTTGAGTCAGCCCGACAATCGTAATGCCGTGTTTTTCTGCAAAACGTACTGACTCGTCCAGATCAAAAAAAAGACTTTTCCCCGCTTCAACACCGAGGCAGGTCGCTCCAAGCTTTTTCATACCCTGAATAGTCTTCAAGCCAGTTGAGGGCATATCCACTCGCCCTTCTTGACCGGGCTTAAAAACTTTCACAATGCAGCAGCCCTTACCACCAAGCTCGCATCCGCGCTTTACTGCGGCATCAGTTCCTTCAATGGCTTCCACTGCGGCCACAATTCCCTCACGAACAACCACACACTGACCGATATCCAGCTTGCCCAGTTCGCGGGCAATCTTCCAGCCAAAGGCCAAATCGGCGCGCTCAATCTCATTAGGTTTACGCTTGGTCAAAAATCCTGCGGGAGTTAGCAGCTCTGGGGCATATTGATGAGGTCCGACGACCTCCATACCTTCAGACTCAAACTCCCCTGTAATGGCGCGAAGCAATACATCATCGCCCTTAGTAGCTAGCTTGAAAAGAAGTTTGGCTGCGCGCAGGTCAGGTCGAATATCAAGAGCCTTGGGTTTATTGATAGTTCCGGCCATAACCACTTTACTGACCCCGTTCTTTTTAAAAAAAGAAATCAGTTTTGAGAACTGCCCGAGCTTAAGTTCAACTGTTTCATCAGCATATTCACTAACATTAATATTTGAATGGCCTTTAAAAAAAACAGCCACAACACGATTTCCCTGTGCTGCGGCTCCCTTTGCAACCAGAAGGGGAAATTGTCCCCCCCCGGCAATAAGACCGATTGTCTCTATTTTATTTGTCATATTTCTATGAAGAACCATGTCCAGCGGAGGTAACTCCTCGTTTGCTGGAGCGGATGAATTCAACTAGATTCAAAACTTCTGGAATATCGGCAAACTGCTTCTCTGCCGCTTCTAGAGCATCGGCACGAGATATTTCTGAACGGAAAATAAGCTTGTATGCTTTCTTAAGGGCATTACAAGTCTTGGCTTTAAATCCATTTCGACGCAGCCCGACGGAGTTAGGACCTTGCAGGCCTCCACGTACACCAGTCGCAATCATGTACGGAGGGACATCCTGCCCAAAACCGGACATACCACCGATAAAAGCATAATCCCCGATGCGAATAAACTGGTGAAAACCGGACATACCACCGATAGTAACGTAATTACCTACATCGATGTGCCCGGCAAGAGTGGCAGAATTAGCCATGATAACATGGTCACCAAGAATACAATCATGAGCAACATGAGCGAAGGCCATGAGCATGCAATTACTGCCGACCACAGTGTTTTCGCGACCTATATCAACACCCGTAGCGCGGTGAACGGTCACATACTCACGAAGAATATTGTTATCACCCAACTCTACCCATGTTTCCTCGCCTTTAAAGCCAAGATGCTGAGGCAGGCCGCCGAGAACAACTCCACTATCGAGGGTGTTGCCCTTTCCCATACGGGTGAATGCCTTGATCTGAACATTCGCGTCAAGAATGCAGTTATCACCGATAACAGTGTCCCCTTCAATAATGCAGAAAGGTCCAATCTTAACATTCTCTCCCAACTGCGCACCAGAATCAACAATGGCAGAGGGATGAATTTCAGTAGCCACTACATGGACTCCTTGTCGACAATTGCAGCAGAGACTTCACCCTGAGCGGCAACTTCACCGTCAACAGTAGCAACACATTTCATTTTCCAGATATTCATCTTGCGTCTAACTTCATTGACTTCAAGAACAAGCTTATCTCCGGGAACAACTGGTCTGCGGAATTTAAGCTTATTGATTCCGGTGAACAGGAAAACCTTATCTTCAGTGTCAATATCATCAGTACTGAGAACAATGATTCCGCCAGCCTGAGCGAGAGCCTCTACAATCAAGACTCCGGGCATGACCGGAAGACCAGGAAAATGGCCCTGAAAAAAGGGCTCGTTCATAGTGACGTTTTTGTAGGCCTTGATGGATTTACCAGGTTCAATTTCTTCAACCCGGTCAACAAGTAAAAATGGGTAACGATGGGGAAGCATCCCCATAATTTCCTTGATATCGATATAATCTATAGTGGTTTTACTCACTTTAATCTTCCTTGCTTAACTCTGCTTCCAATGCCTTGATACGCTTTTCAAGCGCAGACATCTTCTTTGCCATATCAGGCAATTTTCTATGATAAATGGAGGACCGTAAAAAGTTCCCCTTTTCAAGAAGAGGAGAACCGGCGCCCATGAATCCGGCGGGGACATCATTGGTTACCCCGGCCTGAGCACCGATAACGGCACCATCGCCAATCTCAATATTATCCACCAATCCGGCCTGTGCCGCAAGGATAACGCCCTTACCAAGCTTGGTGCTGCCCGCTATACCGGACTGCGAAATAACGAGGCAGTCTTCACCGGTAGTTACGTTGTGAGCGATCTGGACAAGGTTATCGATCTTTGAACCGGCACCTATTCTGGTCACATCAAGGGCTGCACGGTCTACACAGGCATTGGCACCTATTTCAACCTGATCCTGAAGCTCTACAGTCCCGATCTGGGGGATCTTCATATGCTTACCGGAAACCTGCGCATAACCAAATCCATCACCACCTAGAACTGCCCCTGGCTGCACAATGACACCGGCCCCGAGAACGGTCCCGGCCATGATTGAACAGTTGGGGTAGATAACACAGCCGGGTCCGAGCACAACATCTTCGCCGATATAAGCCCCGGCAAAAATATTACTGTTTGAACCTACCTTGGCTCCCTTGCCCACAAAAGCAAAAGGATAAATGGTGGCACTATCATCAACTTCGGCATCAGGATGAATAAAGGCTAACTCATGAATGCCTTCCAAACACCCCTGCGGGCGGGAGAAGACATGCATGGCCTTGGCCAGATCCATATAGGGATTCTCGCTGATAAGCGCAGACTCCACTTGATCGGCATATTTCTCTTCGAGCACGATGGCAGCAGCCTTCGTGGTCTTAAGTGCGGATTCGTACTTGGCATTGGCCAAAAAGGAGAGTTCGGAAGCCCCGGCCAGCTCAAGTGTATTCAAGCCCGAGATTTCCTTATCCTTTCCAGCCATCTTTAGGCCGATAAGACCTGCAAGTTCTGAAAGAAGCATAAGGTCCTACTTTTTGCCTGCTCTGAAAGCACGGTTCATTTCAAGAAGCAGCTGGTTGGTAATATCAACAGTGTCATCAACGTAAAGCAGACCGGAGGTCTTTTTATCGTAGATGGCAGTGTAACCATTTTTCTTACCATATTCGGTAACGATCTTCTGAATAAGCTCAAGTACCGGGGTACCTACTTTTTTCTCTTCAAGCTGCATCTTACGCTGGGTAGCCTGAGTAAGGTCCTGAAAATCCCTAACCTTGCGCTTGAACTCGAGTTCTTTATCCTGCTTAGCTTCAAGGGAAAGAACGAGACTCTGCTTCTGCAAGGACTGCTTCAGAGCTTCCAGTTCCTTCTGCTTGGTCTGAATCTGTTTTTTTGCAGTTTCAAACTTCTTTTCCATCTTTTTCTGGGCATCCTGACCGACTTCAGAATCTTGAATCAGCTTCCCCATAGAGGCAACTGCAATTTTCTGGGGGGCAGCAAACGCCGGAGCCTGAAAAGCAAAAACCAGAACCAGTACTGCAAAAAGAATTCTACGCATTTAAAATTACTCCTTATAATTCCTGTCTAATAATCAGCCGAAAAGGCATGCCGATATCCGGCATGCCCTTCGTTTACATTAATATGTCAAATTCTGCTAGAAGAACTGTCCCATAGAGAACTCAATCTTATGTCTTGAACTGTCTTCAAGTTTATCAAGTCCGTAACCATATTCAACTCTGATCGGCCCCATGGGGGAGAACCAGCGCAGTCCGGCACCGATACTTTTATACATGCCGAGGAAGAGGGCTGTTCCGTCTTCCTGCTTGGTATCGTGGAAGAAACTCTGACCGTCATCCCAAGAGTTACCGATGTCAAAGAAACCGACACCTACGAGTCCGAGCTCTTCGTTGATGGGGAACAAGAGTTCGAAGTTCATGTAGAACATCTTGTTACCACCGATACGATCATTTGATTCACTGTCACGGGGCGAAATTTCACGGCTGTCATAACCGCGGACATTGTTGATACCACCGAGGTAGAATCTTTCAAACACGGGAATTTCGCCACCACCAAAGTTGTCATGGATAAAACCACCACTACCCTTCCAGTGGAAAACCAGATCCCAGAATACCGGGGTAAAGTAGTTGGAGTCATAGGTGTATTTCACATAAGAGTCATCACCCATGAGAACACCGCCACCCATTTCAACAACAAAGTTGTTAACAGTACCGGAGGAGGGGTTAAAAGCCTTGTTAGTGGTATCGCGTTTTATCCCGGCAGTAATTACGCTGGACCAGTTGTCACCCTCAATATCCTTAATTGACTGCGCTGCATTGTCTGCAACTTCAGAGATGGTGTAAAAATCCAAGCGATAGTTACTATAAAAGTGAGTGTACTCACCAAGGGGATAACCGGCAGAGACAACACCACCGATAGTCTGTTTATCGTAATCAGTGAAGTCATCGTTACGCCAGTAAGTATTAAAACCACCACCCCAGAGGGTATCATTGATACGGGGGTTATAGAAGTTCATGCCGTAACTGATTGTCTTGGAACTCCAGCCACCGCTAAGAGCGAATTCCATACCGCGACCAAAAAGGTTGCGCTCGGTAATCTTTGCAGAAACAAACACACTGTCGGAAGTGGAGTAACCGATACCACCACTTACCATACCGGTGTTCTTATCCTTGACCTTGACTTTCAAGTCCATTTCACCGGGATCACCGGTGGGAACAGGCTCGATATCCACTTCACTGAAATAGTCCAGTTTATTCAGACGGACAATTGAACGCTGCAATTTGGAACCACTGAACTGGTCACCGTCAGCGAGACGCATTTCGCGCAGAATGACATTGTTTCTGGTTTTAGAATTACCTTCAACAATAACTCTGCGGATGTGTACTTTCTGGCGCTTGGCAACAATAAAGGTAATATCAACGGTCTTATCTTCTCTATGCTGATCAAACTTGATGTTTGCATCAGCATAGGCATATCCGTAGTTGGAATAGAAATCAGAAATGGCCCTCATGTCTTCACGCAGGAGGGAGCGGTCAAGATATTCACCGCCGTCTGCCATATCGTCAGCACTGATAAGCTCGCGCAGTCTGGATTTTTTTACGATAAGATCACCACGTAAGCTGACCTTACCGACCTTGTAACGATCACCTTCGGCAACCTTAAAGGTTACGTAGATACCGTCTTCTTTAATGTCCAGCTCAGGCTCACCTACCTTTGCGTCGATGAATCCACGGTTACCGTAGTAAGCAAGGATTGCCGCTGCATCACGTTCCAGCAGTTCTTCTTTAAGAACCCCGGTTTTGGTGAACCAGGAGAGCCAGCCCCTTTCAGTAAGAGCAAGCTGTTCCTTGACTTCATCAGGATCAAGCTTTTTGGCACCTTCAATCTTAATACCTTCAATATAAAGCTTTTGGCCTTCATTAATATTAAGATTTAAACGGGCTTGTGCACCTTCACCTTCAATATTGTAGTCAATTTTGGCGTTGTAATACCCTTCCTTACGATACATCTCACGCAGGGTATTCAGGTCATCGGAAAGAACTTTGGGGTTCATAACCGCGCCCTTCTTGGTATTAACCGCCGCTAGGATATCTTCGGAATCAAGAGCATCTTCACCTTTGACAGAAATTGCCTGAATACGAGGCCTCTCCTTAACGTCAAAAATGATCTTCTTGCCACCGGGAACATCGGTAATTTTGACCTTAACATCGTCAAAATAACCGAGAGCGTAAATATTTTTGAGATCCGCGTTAATTTTGGAAGGAGTGTAAAGATCGCCGGTCTTGATGTTAGTGCGCATCAGGATAACGTCCTTATCAAGGACCCGGCATCCACGAACTTCAACGTCTGCGATTTTATCCTGACTAAGCAACTCCAGTTTCATCTTTGAAACAAGTTCATCAACAGCAGGCAGAAGGTTGATCAGTCCTTTTTTGGAAACAAAAAGAGGAACCGCAGGCTTCATACCGAACGCTTCCACAAGACGGACATCAAGGCTTAAATCTTCGCCGATCTGACTAAAACTACCGTAGACGGAGTATCCGGCTCCGGCCAGCAAAGCCATATCTTTCGCTGCCTGAATATTTAAAAACTCGTAACCTTGCTCACTAACAAGTCCCATAACCTTTTTCTGATCGACGACACGGAATCCTGCTTCGCGTAATCTGTCGGAAAGAAGAGTGGGTAAACTGTCTTTGAGATATTGTGTGTCAGCATCAGCATTAACTTCAAAAGGAAGTACGGCAAGAATAATACCTGAGGCATCTTCTGCCTGAGCCTTGCCTGCTCCGAAATTAATCAGAAACGCAAGAGTTGCCGCAATCAGTAAAAGCAGAATTCTAGTTCTGGGCATACAGTTCTCCGGAACGCAACTCAAGCCGGCGTTTCATTACACCGGCTAAATCCATGTTATGGGTCACAACAATGAGCGTCATTCCAAGCTCTTCATTAAGGGTGGCCAGCATTTCACCGACCATCATCCCTGTCTTCTCATCCAAGTTACCGGTAGGTTCATCAGCGAGTAGGACTTTGGGTTTCAGCAGGATCGCACGCGCTATGGCGGCTCTCTGCCTCTCCCCACCGGACAAAGTTGTCACCCTGTGGTCAATCCTATTCTGCAACCCTACCAGTTCAAGGGCTTCACGGGCCATGTCAGAGGCTTCCCCCTGACCTATGCCTGCCACCATGGCAGGAAGAGCGACATTTTCCAGAGTGGTAAACTCCGGAAGAAGGTGATGAAACTGAAAAACAAAACCGATTCCCCTGTTCCTCACTTCGGCCCGCTTTTCAGGTGTCATATCATTAATATTCATTCCCGCAAAATGGATATTTCCACTGGAAACAGTATCCAAAGTACCGAGAATATGCAGCAGCGTTGTCTTACCCGACCCGGACGAACCGAGAATGGCAAGGGATTCCCCAGCATCAACCGTAAGGTCGATGTGGTCCAGAATCCTCACAGTCTCGTTCGGTCCTTCGTATTCTTTTACGATATCGGTAAGTTCGTAAAGTAAATTACTCATACCTTAAAGCCTGCGCCGGTTCCAGAGCAGCTGCCTGCCTTGCCGGATACAAAGTAGCCAGAAAACAAAGCGAAAACGCCGCAACACCGATAATTGTCAAATCCAACCAATCCATCCGGATGGGCAGATAGTCCACCGGATAGACGTTGCTGGGTAATTTAATGAACTGGTACTTCTTAAGCAGAAGTGCCACCGGAATACCTATAAGGTAGCCGATGGTTGTCCCAAAAAGTCCGATAAAAGTCCCCTGCAACATAAAAATTCTTCTGATACTCCCGGACGTGGCTCCCATAGACATCAACACTGCAATATCCTTGGTTTTCTGCATTACCAGCATGACCAAGGTAGTAATGATGCTAAATGAACCGACCATGACAATCATTGCCAGAATGATAAACATTGCTGTTTTTTCTAGCTTGAGAGCTGCAAACAGATTGGCATTCATTTCCTGCCAGTTCTTGATCTGCACCGGATATCCGGCAAGCTCTTTGTCCAGAACTTCGCCTATCTTATCAACTGCATATACGTCCGCAAGACGAATTTCAAGTCCGGACACAAAATCCCGCTTGAATCCGAGTAATTTCTGAGCCGCGGTATTGCTTATGTAAGCCAGTGAGGAATCGTACTCATACATGCCTGTGCGGAAAATCCCACCAACCTTAAACACCCGTACTTTCGGTGTAAATCCGGCGGCAGTGCGTGTGCCTGAAGGGGAAAGCAAATTAACGGTATCACCGACCACAAGGCCGAGACGTTTGGCAAGCTGATTTCCTATAACTATTTCAGGTAGTTTACTCTCTTTTGCGAGACAGTCAACATTTCCTGAAACCATGTCACCGGGTAAACTGAGTACGCCTTTTGCGGTTTCAGCATCCACTCCTCTCAAAACAACACCTTTAACTCCACCGCCACTGGAAAGCATAACCTCAGAATAGATAAAGGGCGTTACACCTGTAACGCCCGAAATCTTTTCTATTCTATCGGTCATGTGGTGGTAGTTTTCAAGCGTGCCGTCATAAGCGGTCACAATGACGTGGGCATTAACTCCGAGAATCTTGTCCCGCAAGTCGGTTGAAAAACCGTTCATAACCCCTATCACCACAATCAGGGCTGCTACGCCCAAAGCAACGCCGCACACGGCAAAGAGAGATATAACTGAGATAAAATTATTCTTTCTCAGGGTAAAAAGATATCTCAGTGCGACGAAGAGTTCAAACTTCATGAGCCACCATTGCCGGAAGCACCTTCGCTTCTAAGAAGCGGAAACAGGATAACTTCCCTAATGGAAGCACTGTCGGTTAAAAGCATGACCAAACGATCAATACCGATCCCCTGCCCAGCGGCCGGAGGCATACCATACTCAAGGGCGCGGACATAATCCTCGTCCATGTTATGAGCCTCGTCATCACCGGCATCTTTTTCCTCAACCTGATCCATAAATCTGCAACGCTGATCCACGGGATCGTTCAATTCGGAAAAAGCGTTAGCCAGTTCACGACCGTAAATAAAAAGTTCAAAACGGTCAGTAATATCCGGGTTATCCTCATTCCTTCTGGAAAGCGGAGAGATATCTGTAGGATAATGATAAATAAAGTGCGGCTGGATCAGCTTAGGCTCAACCAGTTGGTCAAAGAGCTTGGCTTGCAGTTTGCCGAGTTTTTCGCCTTCAACTGCCTTTTCACCAAGTTTCTTAACCAGTTCCTTACACTTATCGTAATCATTATAGACTTCAGGGGAAACGCCACCGACCTTCTCAAGAGATTCGTGAAAAGCCATGCGATGCCACGCGCCCGGAGTCAGATCGATCTTCTCTTCCTGATAATCAATGACTGTATCGCCGTTAACTTCCTTACAGACAGAAGAAACCATCTCCTCAGTCAGGTCCATGAGGTCTTCAAAGTCGGCATAGGCCCAGTAGAATTCAAGCATAGTGAATTCAGGGTTATGCCGTACAGAGATACCCTCATTACGGAAGTTACGGTTGATTTCGTAAACCTTTTCAAACCCGCCGACCAGCAGACGCTTGAGGTAAAGCTCAGGCGCAATGCGCATATAGAGCTGCATATCAAGGGCATTGTGGTGGGTGGTAAAAGGACGAGCCGCCGCGCCACCTGCAATAGGGTGCATCATAGGAGTTTCAACTTCCATGAAACCCTTGGAATCCAGATAGTTGCGAATAGCCCTTACAATCAGGGTACGCTTCTGGAAAATATCGCGTGCGCGGGGGGTTACGATAAGGTCAACATAACGCTGGCGGTACCTGGTCTCCACATCCTTGAGCCCGTGATACTTCTCGGGAAGCGGACGCATGGATTTGGTAATCAGGTCTACCTTTTCAGCCTTGACGGTCAACTCATCAGTTTTAGTCCTGAAGAGAGTTCCTTCAACGCCGACAATGTCGCCGATATCGAATTTCTTAAAAATTTTGTACAGGTCAGCACCAAGGTCATCCCTCGCTGCGTACACCTGAACCCTGCCTGTCGGATCCTGAAGATGAAAGAATGCGACCTTACCGAAAGATCTGTGAGTGATAACCCTGCCTGCAAGCTTGAATTTCTTGCCCAGGGCCTCCAGCTCCTCTCCTCCGAGTTCGTCATAATTGCCCCAGATATCTGAGACTTCTGTATCTTTATTGAAGTCGTTGGGATAAAGCGGAATGCCTTCGTCGAGAAGGGCACAGGCCTTTTCCACACGATTCTTCAGAACCTGATTGAGTTCGTTCTGAGCTTGCAGAGCCTCAAGCATGGGCATAAATGATTGCGCATGCTCTGATTTGGTTGCCAGCTTGATTTGCTTTTTCTTCTTGCCGCTCAAGTTATTAATTCTCCGTAACCGAATAAAGTCTAGATAAATACAAGATCCGTTGATTGCCTAAGCTAATTACCCTTTGTCGTCAAGAAAGTACATCTTTTATAGTTCACTTTCGCTCACAAATATTTTTTGAAAAAAGTGTTTGACAAGTGTGACTCAAATCCGTAAAACCCATCTTCGTTGCAGCGGGAAACTGCGCAACACGTAAATCTTCCTCGGTGGCTCAATCGGCAGAGCGGGTGACTGTTAATCACTAGGTTGGGGGTTCAAGTCCCTCCCGGGGAGCCAGATAGCTCAAAGGCTGCTTTCGTAAGAAAGCAGCCTTTTTCTTTTATTTCAAGCAATTACCCACTCTTGCAGCAATAAAACAGAACTCTGTCGTACTTCCTCCCTACATTAAATATATATACCCTGAAATAAATATCCGAAAAAAGCTTCCCAAACTGCCCAAATCTAGCAAGTTCACCAGCTCATGTAATAGCCAATTTGCAAAGCTAAGAATCAACCTTAAAAGAAAGTCTAAAGAAAATTTAAATTAAATCAAAGATAACATTTGACATGTGCAAAACAAATCCGTAAAACCCATCTTCGTTGCAGCGGGAAACTGCGCAACACGTAAATCTTCCTCGGTGGCTCAATCGGCAGAGCGGGTGACTGTTAATCACTAGGTTGGGGGTTCAAGTCCCTCCCGGGGAGCCAGATAGCTCAAAGGCTGTTTTCGTAAGAAAGCAGCCTTTTTCTTTACCTGAATTTTCTGACAAAATGTTCTTGATTCAAAACTGTTATCCAAACGACTTTGAAAACCCCGCTTTCAGCGACAGACAAAAAAATGAATTAATCTAAAGATAATGTTTGACAACTTGAAAGCAAATCCGTAAAACCAATCTTCGTTGCAGCGGGAAACTGTGCAACACGTAAATCTTCCTCGGTGGCTCAATCGGCAGAGCGGGTGACTGTTAATCACTAGGTTGGGGGTTCAAGTCCCTCCCGGGGAGCCAGATAGCTCAAAGGCTGTTTTCGCAAGAAAACAGCCTTTTTTTTGCCATTCTATACTTTATGAATACTTTTCTTTGCGCTTCCCTTTCCCACAGGCTATATTAAGCCTATGAAATTAATCCACACCCCACTCCCCTGCTCTTTTCTGAAATCAACACCCCCCGGCCCGGGTTCCGGCAGTGAAGTTGAAGACAAAAGCGAGCTACACGAATCTGAAAAGAAAGCTATCACCTGCCGGGAGTGCGGATTCCAAATTACAGACAATTCATTTTCTACAAAAATAAACGGCAACCACGAACACTCATTTTTCAATCCTCACGGCTATGTATTTCAAATCAGATGTTTTTCTGCCGCGAGGGGCTGCGTAACATCGGGAGAACCCTCCAGTGAATTCACATGGTTTGCAGGATGTACGTGGCAAATAACAGCATGCTCACAGTGCATGACCCATCTCGGCTGGCGATTCCAATCCGACTCAAACTCGTTTTACGGACTGATCAAAGATAAAATCAAAGAATAAAAAAACTCCCGGCACCGGATGGTGTCGGGAGTTTTTTATTGCTATAAACTGCTAAGATTACTTGTAGTAAAGCTTAACTTCATTGGTTTTAGGCATGGTCTGTCCGGGAGTAGGCTGACCAGAAACAAGGACAAAGCCCTCGCCCTGAGAAAATTTATCATTTGCCTCAAGAAACTCCACAAGGCGATCCCTATGATTGGAGAGTTTGGACTCGGTCACAACCGGAGTTATACCCCAGAAAAAGTTAAGATACGCGGGAACACTTTTATCAGGAGTCAGGCAATAGATAGGCTGTTCCGGTCTACGGCTGCACACGAGCCTTGCGGAGGAACCGCTTGAAGAGTGGCAGATAATTGCCGGACTATCGATGTTCTTTGCAAGCAAGCAAGCGGAATAACTCAAATACTTAACAGGATTAGGCACAGCCTCATCCGCAGGCTTGTAGGGCCCCTTAGTGCGGTGAAGGTAGTAGGGTTCAGTTCCTTCTGCTATTTCCTTGATATAACCGACAGCTTCCACAGGATACGCGCCGATGGCGGTTTCCTCAGAAAGCATACAGCAATCCGCACCGTCCATAATTGCGTTAGCAACATCATTCGCTTCCGCACGGGTGGGGATGGGGTTTTTGACCATGGAAAGCATCATCTGAGTTGCAACGATGACAGGCTTCTGAGCATGACGGGCTGCGCGGATGAGTTTCTTCTGAATTACAGGAACAGTGGATAGTTTACACTCAAGACCAAGGTCACCACGAGCAACCATGATACCGCTGGCAACTTCCAGAATGGACTCAATATTCTCAACAGCATTCTGACGTTCGATTTTAGCGATGATGGGCAGCTGGACACCATGCTTATTCATTGCCGCCAGCACATCTTCAACGTCTTGCGCGGTCTGCACAAAAGACATGGCAATGGAATCAACACCGATTTCAATGCATCCTGCCAGGTCAACTTTATCCTTTTCAGTAAAAGCGGGCAGTGCGATGTGCTTGCCGGGGAAGGTGATACCCTTCTTGGAAGCAAGAAGTCCGGCATTCTGAGCCTGAAGCTTGTAAAGCTTGTCCTTTTCAATAGTTTCGGTAACGAAAAACTGAAGCATTCCGTCACTGAGAGAAACTTCCATACCATCTTCAAGACCCTGCAATAATTCCGGCTGATCAAGAGGAATAAAAGGCAGATCTTTGGCCTTATCTGCTGCATCGGGGAGACCCAGATAAACATAAGCACGGGACTCGATATCGTGGGGAGCATCTTCAATAACACCAACCCTGATCTTCGGTCCACACAGGTCACCCATGATGGTCAGAGGAGTGGAAAGGTCTTTTTCTACCTGACGAATCATAGCAATGACGGGCTTAAAGCTCTCCGCGTCAGAGTGTGAAAAGTTCAGGCGAAGGATTCTGACGCCGTTCTGGACCATCTTAGTAATGGTATCCACATTGCTTGAGCCGGGGCCGAGAGTGGCAACAACTTTGGTTCTCATGATCTTGTCCTCAATATTTTATTTGGGTAAAAATTTTACTGTCCCCAATTGATTGGAAAAATACGGATCCACCGCTATTCGATGTTCACTTTCGAAAATATTTATACCATAATTTTCGGAAATGTACAAAATTTTAATTTCAAGTCCGCCTAAATTCCCTCAAATGTTTTTTTTATTTTACATGACACCTTTCCGAGTTTATACCGAATAACTCTAAATGAAAATAATTTTAACTAACGGAGAATTAAATGTTTAAAAACATGCTGAAAGTAGCATTGATTATTGCCATGGCCGCTTTTGTTGCCGGATGTCAGCAACAGGCATCTTCCGGTGCTAAAGTCGGATTCGTTGATACCAACAAAGTTTTCAAGGAATGCAAAGCCGGAACAGAAGGCATGGAATACCTCAAAAAATCAAGCGAAGAATTTCAGACAAAATTCGCTGAAATGCAAAAAACCTTAGCTGGTAACCAGACTGAAGAAAATACCCGCAAGTTTCAGGAAGCCCTCGGCGAGTACCAGAACAAAATGGGTGCAGAACAGAATCGCATCGTAGAAGCTCTCCAGAACGGCTTCACCAAAGCAGTTGACGATTACCGTCAGGCCAACGGCTACTCCGCTATCCTGTCCACCGAATCCGCCATCAGCTACGACAAGTCCGCTGACCTCAGCGACAAAATCATCGAATCAATGAACAAAATGGACATTAAAATCAAGCCTGAATAATTAGGTTTGATTTCATTAGATCTTAAAAATCCCTCATTTGCTTATGGCAATTGAGGGATTTTTTGTTACAAAATAACACTTTTTGCTTTATCCCCACAACCTTTTCCTTGATTTTTCCCACCGCACAGGAGAGTATTAAATCATATTTTCTCTCTTAATTTCAACAAACTAGTGAATAATTGAATATGACTTTAGCATTATTTGGAAATCTTTTTGGCGGACTGGGTCTTTTTTTAATCGGAATGCGCTTGATGACCACGGGTCTAAAACAGGCAGCCGGAAAATCACTGAAAAAAATTCTTGGAGAATGGACTAAAAGTCCCGGTCGCGGCCTTTTTTCCGGATTCCTGATTACCGCGCTGGTTCAATCATCAAGCGCAGTTACAGTTGCTGTCATTGGCTTTGTAAATGCCGGACTGATTACCCTTTCCCAATCCATCGGCGTTATTTACGGCAGTAATATCGGAACCACCGTTACCGGCTGGATTGTTGCTGCTGTTGGGTTCAGCGTTAACATGAAAGCGTTTGCCCTGCCGGTCATCGCTCTCGGCGCCCTGCTGCGGCTAAGCGGACAAAATTCCCGACGCGCATTTTTCGGCGATGCTTTTGCTGGATTCGGCCTTTTTCTCATGGGTATCTCCACCTTACAAATGGCTTTCAAAGGCATTGAATCTTCCATTGATCTTTCCTCAATCGCCACCATGGAAGGACTGTCCATTCCCATTTTCATCGGCATCGGTCTGATGCTGACTTTGCTCATGCAAAGCTCCAGCGCAGCAATGGCCCTTGTGCTCACGGCAACGGTCAGTGGGTTGATGGACCTCAATCAGGGCGCAGCGGCAGTTATCGGGACCAATATAGGTACCACTTCCACAGCCGCCCTTTCGGTTATCGGCGCGACCATCAATGCCAAGAAGGTTGCCACCGGACACATCATCTTTAATATCATCACAGCCTTGGCAGCCCTGATAATGCTCCCTGTACTCATTAAATCCATTCTTTTCTGCATGGATATTCTAGACCTGACCCATGAACCGGCCGTAGTTCTGGCTCTGTTCCACACTGCGTTTAATTTTATGGGAGTAATGCTGCTCTGGCCGTTCACCAGCAAGCTTGTTTCTTTTATTGAAAAAAGATTTGCCTCAGTGGCTGACGAGCGGGGACGTCCCAAATATCTGGATAACAATGTCATAGGCACCCCTCCCCTTGCCCTTGACGCCCTGACTTTAGAAATGGATAGAATCGGACATCTTACACGCAGAATCGTGCGCAAAGGGTTGAATTCCAACTTCAGCTACGGGGCACTCCCGGCGGACAAAGAAGCACAGGACAGCCTCATCGAAGCGGCCCGATCTTTCTGCGCCAAACTGCAATCACGCCCCCTGACCGAATTACAAGGACAGCAGGTAGCAACCGCCCTGCGCGTACTGCAATACTTCCGTACAGCCGGGGCTCTTTGCGCATCCCTTGAAAAAAAAGACATCAAACCTGCTCTTGAACTTCTCGGTCCTGACGCGGACATGGTTACCGTCTTTCAGAACTCCTGCATAGGAGTCCTAAATGTTGCAGAAAATCCATGTTCCGAAGAATTTTGTAAAATCGACAACATGATACATGACATGTTATCAGCTTATCACGACCTGAAAGCAAAATTGCTTTCTGCCGGGGGGACAGGAGATATCCCCGTCCCAGAAATGGTCGAACAACTTGAGCTTTTCTCAAAAATCCGGCGCATAGCCCGGCAAGCCGCCAAAGGTGCAGTATACCTTGCAGCCATACGACCGGAATCAGGCATCTGTTGCCCGACCAATACCGTAAAATTCGCATGGAACCGTCACTGGTAACCAAGCTGGAGCCGCAATGAATAAATATAAAATTCCCGCACTCATCTTTGGAGTCGTTTTCGTTGTTTCCGCAGCAGCCCTTTTTTTATACGTAAAAAAGGATTTGGGTGAAAAAACCGGAACAGAAGTGGACGCCCCGGCATGGGTCAACAAAAACGGTTCCAGCGGAAAAATGCCCATATCCGGTAAGGTAGCCAGATCCGGAAATTCAATAAAAACCGGATCGGAAGAACAGACAGCCGCTGAAATTAAAGATAAAAAAGAAATCGCGAAAACCAATAAAACCGCACCCACAGCTAATAAAACCGCGCTATCCCCGGTTGCAAAGACCGTAGATAAAATCAAGGAAACCATCATCACCGAAGTATTCCTTGATAACCTCGCGCAATACATCGCGGACAGCTATCATCCGGCAGGTGCGCTCCCCTACAAAGCAAAGCAAGATTTCAGTTCCGCCTCATTCAAGGGAATCAACATGCACTTCGGCCTAAATCTGCGAGGACTCATGCCGGAAGCCGAGAACCTAATCACAGCACGCAAATCTATCTGGTCCTACCTGCTCACTCCCGGAAAACTAACCGCCCTTTCAAAATCTGAAATAGGTCCTCTGCTTGACCTGATTGAAGAAAAGGGAATCCTTGCTGAAAGGAAATTCTCGGAAGGGGACACCTTCTCCACCCGTGAACTGACCAGAACACAACGGGCTGAAATGTTCCGCACTAGCAGTGTACCCCTTACACATGTTGCCGCCGTACTTAAAGCAGTGGCTGATAATCCTGATCTCATGCAGGCTCTGGACAGTTACATAAAGGCAGAAAAGCGGGTCGATTCCGCCAATGGTATTTTCCAGCTGGATTTGGATAATTCCCGCAATTCCAAATCCGAAATAGCACGAAACAAAGCCGCCCATTCCGGGAAAATTTTAAAAGACGCCATTACCATCAGGGAAAAAATTAAGACCGGAATTACCCAGAAAATAAAATCCTATTGTGCCGGAAAATGCGATAAACCGGACGATTCTTTTTATATCGCCCAGTGGGTCTTCAGAAGAGTCCATACTGATAAGAAAAAACTCAAAGCTATTGGCTCCGGCAGCGAAACTCTGAACAGCATCTCCACCATGATGATTGAAAGGGCCGAAGCGATTGAAAAGTCTATGTAGACAGCAGGCAAACCTGAAAAGCTAGCATTTGACAGGAATCTTTATAATAACCTTCATTCCCTCACCGGGGCTAGTATCAATATCGAAAGTCCCGCCATGCTTCTGAGTAATTATAAAGTATGAAACGAATAATCCGAGCCCTGTTCCTTCACCAGCGGCTTTGGTGGTAAAGAAAGGTTCCAAGGCTTTTTTACGTGTTTCAGCATCCATGCCCGGACCGTTATCTTCAATTTCAATACGGACAAAATCACCATCAGGCTTCAAACGAACAGTAATACGGGCAACACTATCTTCCTTTCTTTCCGGGTCAGAAAGGATTGCCTGTACTGAATTCTTGAGCAAATTAATCAGGACCTGCTCAATTTCTGACGGAGAACATTGCAGACAGGAAATGGAATCATCTAATTCCCGTACAATTTCCAATCCCCCGCCCCCGGACTTGCTGTAAAAATCATAGCCGCTGAAAGACAACTCAATGGCGGTTTCAACTATTTGCTTGATGTCGGAACAAACCCGTTCACCACCGGACTGGCGGCTGAACTGAAGCATATTGGAGACAATGCGCGCAGATCTTTCGCCCATTTCCTTTACTGATTCAAGCTTGGGCAAGATACCTCTTTTCTCGCAATATTCATGAATTGCCTCAAAAGGAATTCCTATCTCTTCGGCCACTGCCCGATTCTTAGGCAGGTGTCTTGAAATCCTGCGCTGAATATTCTGGATACCCTGAAGAATACCGCCCAATGGATTGTTGATTTCATGGGCCATCCCTGCGGCAAGCCCGCCTACGGTCATCATTTTTTCAGTCTGAACCATGACCTCTTCCATGCGGGTTCGAGCGGTTATGTCATCAACCCGGATGACCGCTCCGGATTCGTCGCCCTTAAACGGAAAGACCACAACTTCATAAAAAACATTATATCCGTCCCGGTCCATGTAAAAAATTTCAGTCCCACCTTTAATCTCACCACGTATAGTCGCTGAAATCAGATGCTCAAAACGGCGCAGCTCAGGCATCATCTCATAAACAAAATTACCTTCCGCATCCTCGGCAGCCCGTCCGGTCTCCTTGTGGGCATAGTCATTCCATAGCACTACATTTGAGCCTTCATCGACTCCCACAAGCACGGAATGCATGGAATCAATAACGTTACCAAGATAATTTCGTGTACGCTGCAACGCTCTCTGATCAGCCAGCCTACGCCTTACATCACGGGCAACCATAACAATATAAAGCCTGCCCCCAACGAAATGCACCCTAAGGGTCATCTCCACGGGAATACTAGAACCGCACTTGCCAAGCAGGTCGGTCATGGAAACATCTTCTTTCTCCCAAGAAGAATAAACGTCATCATCAATCAGGGCTTCATGCAACTGGAAACAAGTTTCTTCAGGGAAAACAAGTTCCGGAGGACTGTCTAATAATTCATTCCTACTATAATTCGTCTTATTGAGGGCGGTCTTGTTAACATCTGCAAAACTCCAAGAAAATGCATCGAGCACAAACAAGGCATCATTAGCATTTTCCACCAACGCCCGAAAACGCTCCAGTTCATTAATCCTTTCGCGCAATTCAGGATAATAGCTTTTGCGCATGGAATTTTCACCCAGACCAATAAGCTTATTGCGGACATTTTCATTGGGCTTTGACTTAGAGCGCCGCTTCATAAATTTTCTCTACATCTTCCTGATTGAGTTCTACCGGATTAGTAACCATACATGCATCTTTAAGAGCCATTTCAGCAAGTTTTGGAATTTCATCATGAGTAAGACCAAGATCCCCCAGAGACTGGGTTATGCCCGCAGCTCTGCTCAAATCCAGAATGGCCTGCACAAGTTCATCACAAATCTGATCACTTGTCTTTCCTGTTATGGGCACGCCCATTTTCTCAGCAACACGGGAATATCTTTCAACCGCTGACGGAAAATTTGTCCTGATCACATGGGGCAGCAAAATAGCGTTACATTCACCATGCGGCAGATCAAGATGCCCGCCAAGACTATGAGCCATAGCGTGCACAGCCCCAAGAATAGCATTTGAAAAAGCAAGACCGGCTTCCATGCTGCCCAGCATAACCTGACCCCGTAATTCAATATTATCAGGGTCATTAATCACACCCGGCAGATTACCGGCAACCTGCGCAATGGCATCAAGGGCCAGCAAGTCGGTCAAAGCTGAGTTGGCATTAGAAACATAGGCCTCGATAGCATGAGTCAATGCATCCATGCCTGTAGCAGCCGTCAACTGAGGGTCCATGGTGGATGTAAGTTCTGGATCAATCAAGGCGGCATCGGGAACCATAGCTTTGCTGACAATGCTTATTTTCACATCCCGCTCGGTATCTGTGATAATGGCAAATTGCGAGACATCGGCGGAACTACCCGCAGTGGTGGGAATACAGACCAAGGGCGGACCGGGCACTTCAACCATGTCCACGCCTTCAAAATTCAAAATATGGGAGTTGTTGGTGGTAACAATGCCAATTCCCTTTGCGCAATCCATTGGGCTTCCACCACCTACGGCAATGATACAGTCGCACCTGTTTTCAAGGTAAAATTTCGCTCCGCGCATAACTTCAACATCACGCGGATTCTCAGACACATCACTGAAAATAAAAGTTTCAATTCCGGCATCCTGCAAGCTTTGTTCTACAGCCTGCACCCAGCTACACCCGACAATACCGGGATCGGTAACTATTAAGGACCGACTGACACCGAAATTCTCAGCATATTGTCCGGCAAGTTTTGATGATCCGACACCGAAAACAAGCTCAGGAGCTACAAATTTTCTCATCTCCAAAACTTCTTTCACACTTTCCTCCGCCGTTAAAAATCTCCCCTATCAAAAACTCAAGATTCTCAACTTCCTTAATCATATGATTAAATAACACAAAAAGTTGCACTGCCGCAACTAAAGATAATTCAACATACATTTGGTCGATTATAATTTAAAATCCGCCCCAGCAAATATATGCAGAGGCGGATCAGAGATAAATTCTGTAAATTAAAATTACTTACGATGCTCTTCCTTCAGCAGATCGTTTACGGTCTTGACCGGAGAAAAAGTACTCAGTGGAACTTCAACAAACACGGTTATCCAATCAGCCATGGAACCGTTCCATAATCCTGGAAGCTCCATTGCCTTGAGCTTACGCCCGTCCTTGGACTTGGTGGAAATAAATCCGGTCTCAGGATCGGTGAAATTCTTCAGGGCGTACCATTCTCCGCGATGGCTCCTCATTCCACAGACCAAATCAACAGGGTTAAAGTGAGTTGCCGCCTTTACAATGGCAGCCTGTTCGGGATCATTCATGTCCACCTGACTCTTTTCCACAATCTGCGCGGAAACAAATCCGTCCGGGCCATTAACCCAAAAAGGTCCGCCCCCCGGTTCACCTTCATTCTTAACCATTCCGCATACCCGTATCGGCTTGGATAAACGGACCCTCAACATGGTGATCTTATCCTCAAGGCTCATCTGCCCAAAATTATCCGGCAACTGCATGGACAAGTGCGAGACCGCAAATATCGCCACCGCAGCTACTTCAAACTCACTACAATTATGATTTTCCAACATGTTTAGGCATTCAAAAATCTGATCCTGCAACTTGATCAGCAACCCGCCAAGCAACTTCTTGTATTCAAGAGTATCACCCTTCACGCTGTCGGGAACCACGTTGTCAATATTCTTCAGATAAACAATGTCACCGCGCAGCTTATGCAGGTTATCCAGTAAAGCACCGTGTCCGGCGGGCCTGAAATGAATTTTGCCATCATCAGTGCGGAAGACGTCGTTATTCATGTCCACTGCAACAGTGTCGCTTCTTCTGTTCTGCCGGGAAAAATTAATATCGAACCGGCAATCAGGATACTTGCAGACTGCTTCCTCTACATGTTCGCGTATAGCCTGCTCATGGGTCGGGGAAACAGTAAAATGCAGCTTGGCCTTGCCTCGGCGATCCTTAATGTGAGCGGCAGCTTCAGCAATATGCTCTTCAAAAGGAGTACGATATCCGCCATCGTAATTATGAAATGGAATCAATCCCTTGGGTAAGACAGCATAGTTCAAACCTTTTTGAGTAAGCAAATATTCAAGAATTAAATTAAAATCCTGATCAGCATAGGCATCCTCAAGACTCAAACCGTTTGCATTCATGACATCCTGTAAGTCTGAATAAAAAGGAAGCACCGGAAGCAGGTCCATAAAATCCTGAACCATTTCGGTATCCTTTTCAGAAATATCTTCACCATTCAGCTTTGCCAGCAGATGCTTAAACATACGAGTGGCAGCACCGGAAGCTGGGACAAACTTGGTAAAACGACCTTCATCGGCTGCTTCTTCAAAACAATCGAGCAACTCTTCCTTTTCAGCAGGCTGAATACGATAAATTCCATCGGTCAAGGTACAGGCCCGCTCAAGCTGTGTCGGCGCAAAACCAGTCTTGAACCGTTCAACCTGTTCAGCCAGAGCTGATGCGGAGATTCCTTCATCAATAATATCAATTAAACCATTCTCAATTTCTCGAAGCTCATTTTCAGTAGTCATACGTACCTTCCCGTGCTTTAAATTGAAAAACAGTGTAAAATCAACACATTATCTTCACATGAAAATTCATCCAAATCCATAATTGGCACTGCTAGATATCTACCCCTTACCACAGATTTTCGGATGTGTTTAGTCTCAAAATAAATATATTTGAAACTTTTTTGCTTTTTCTCAACAACTCAAGACCTTACGACAACACATTGATATAACAACATATTTAATGTCACCAGAACCTAAGCAGTCAAAATAATGAAAAAAAGATGTAAAAATTGAAACAAATAAAAAACGAACAGGTAACGCATTTTTTACCGTTGATTGCTGTGCAAAAGTAAGTCCAAGCCAAAACAACAAAAATGGTTTATTTACATTTGACAAACCCACAATAGTTGCCTAGGCAAATAAGAAACAATCTAACTCAAGTGCAACCATGATTACAACAAACGAAAGTGCCACTTACATGATCTACCGGGTTGGCAGACTACTCCGCTACGAAGCAGCAAAATTCTTGTCCGCACAAACCCCAGTTATTACCCCGGAGCAATGGTCCGTCCTACTCAAAATTAATGAAACAGGACCCTGCTCAATTGGACTTTTGGTTGACGCAGATCTCAACGACTACCCAAATATTACCAGAATGATCGATGGGTTATCAAAAAATGGGCTGGTTCAACGAATAACAAACCCTGAAGATAAGCGGGGGCGGCTTGTCAGCCTGACGACAGAAGGGGAACAATACATATCAAATATATTGCCAGAACTCCTTGAAACCAAGGAGAATTTTTACACTGGCTTCTCCCGTAGAGATCTTGCCGAACTGACAAGAATGTTGAGTGCAATTGAAAAAAACATTTGCGGTTGAACGCCACTTTTTTTAACCAACTATTTGCCTAAGCAAGTAAATTAGGAGAAAACCATGAATCAAAACCTCGCCCTCAAAAATCTCAACAAAGGTATGTCCTGCTCAGAAGCCGTATTAGCAAGTTTCAACTCGCAATTAAACATATCGGAAGAAGATTGTATCCGCTTGTCTAGCGGTCTGGCAGGAGGAATCGGTTTCTCGGGACAAACCTGCGGCGTGGTAGTCGCAGGGATTATCGTATTAGGGTTGGTCTTGGGCCCAGCATCACCTGAAGAAACAAAAGCTAGGATCAGAGTACTTGCTGCCTCAGATGAATTTATAAACTGGTTTGCTGACAGCCACGGCTCACTCGACTGCAAGCTACTATGTGAGGGAGCGGACTTGCCCCCTCATGAACGGGCTTACTTACTACGTGAAAAACGAACACCGGAAAATTATGTGCTAAGCACAGTGTCCAAGATTCAAAAAATGATAAATGAATCATAAACCGAAAAGCCAAAAAAAAGGCTCAACCTTTCGGTTGAGCCTTTCATATGAAGCTATGTGGTTGCGGGGGCAGGATTTGAACCTACGACCTTCGGGTTATGAGCCCGACGAGCTACCAAGCTGCTCCACCCCGCGTCACTGTGAGAGCATGTCTACATGCTCCAGAACCTGCTGTCAACTACTTGGCGTAGCTTCTTTCAGATTATTTCAAAGATTCTCAGGAGTTAAATGAATTTTATATAAATTCCATCCTGACACTCAGTCAAAAGAACTCCTAAAAGAGAACCTGCCTTTTGCCTCAAACATTTCCGTCATGACCGGAAATATCGGTGGTTGCGGGGGCAGGATTTGAACCTACGACCTTCGGGTTATGAGCCCGACGAGCTACCAAGCTGCTCCACCCCGCGTCACTGAGAGGAGTAGAACTACAGGTACACCCAACGGATGTCAACGTAAAAAACAAAAATAAAACTGAAAGCGAAAGATATTTCAACAATAAAGCTGGTTTATATGTTTTTTTTGCTAAAAGTATTTTACCAGTTCACGGCGCAACCCATCCAGTAACGGCGTTTCCACATTCCATGAATGCCAGTAAAGCGAAACCGGAACCCTGCCCTGCGGCAGAATTTCCACCAACCTGCCTGAATCCAATTCTTGCTCAGCCTGAAACTCCGGCACCATTCCGTAAGCCAGCCCCCTGCAAACCACATCCACAAAAGATTCCGAAGAGGGTACATAAAAGATTGGGTGCGCCACCATCTCGCCGGGAAAGATCTTTTCCAGCATCTGAGACTGAGTTTCATCCTTGCGGTTAAACACAGCAGCCGGAGCCTTAGCCACGGTTTCACGATTAAAACCGTCACAGAACCACCGTTCATGAAATTCAGGAGAACTCAAGCAAAGATAGTCAAATGTGGATAAAAAATCACTGCGACAACCTTTCACAGGCTTAGCCACTGTGCCGATACAACCGACAACCTCCCCCCGGCGAAGCATTTCATGGGTTCGGTTTTCATCATCCACATAAAGATCAAGTAAGATATTATGTTCTTTCAAAAAGCCATCAAGGGCATCCAGAAACCATGTGGCAAGACTGTCCGCATTCACTCCAACGGGCAGAGCTACGAATTCACCACTGGGATTAAGGCCCATGGAATCGCTAAGTTCAAACTCCATTAACCGGATGGTTCGCAAATGTTTAATCAGTTTGCGCCCGTCCTCAGTTGGCTCAGGTGGCGTGGAACGGACCACCAGCACCCGCCCCAGTTGTTCTTCAAAATTTCGTATACGCTGCGAAACTGCGGATTGAGAAATATTCAGTTTCAAGGCCGCCTTATCAAAACCGCCCTCTTCGATTACCGCTGCCAGTGCTTCCAGAAAAATATTATCAAGCATGACTGGATTATAAGTTAAACTTATCAGAAATGAAAATGTTTAATTTTACTAATTAACATCATCGCTCTATATTCCTGAAAAACACGACGGAGCAAACAATGTCATCAATCATTCCATATATGCAGGGATTCGGAACCGGGGCCGGGCTGATCATCGCCATCGGAGCGCAAAATGCTTTTGTACTCACCCAGAGTATCAGGAAAAATCATCATATGACTATTTGTCTGGTCTGCGCCATCTGCGATGCGTTGCTGATCTGCTTGGGAGTACTGGGAACAGGCGAACTTATCGCCTCCAACCCCATGCTACTCAAACCTGCGGCATGGGGCGGCGCAGCTTTTCTAACATGGTACGGATTCGGTTCTTTTCGCTCGGCCCTTAAAGGAGGTCAGCTTGAAGCAGAGGAAACCGCGACAACGGGCCTAAAGTCCGTAATCCTGCTAACCCTGACCATCACCCTACTCAACCCGCACGTCTATCTTGATACGGTAGTCATGCTCGGATCAATCAGCGGACAGTATGACGGCATGGAACGGTATCTTTTTGGATTCGGGGCAGTTTCAGCATCATTTGTCTGGTTCTACACCCTAGGATTCGGCGGGAGGGCCTTGGCACCACTCTTTAAGAAACCCGTAACATGGCGAGTACTCGACAGCGCGGTATGCCTGACTATGTGGGTTATTGCGTATAATCTGGCCCAGAAAGCCATGAGTGTTTGATGCACACAACAAAGGCCCGCTCAATAAGAACGGGCCTTTAAAATTTAACACTCCGCCCTGCTAAGCTATAGGCGAAGCCCTAATGAAAGGTTTTGAAAAGGGGAGTCCAGAGGGGAAAAACTTTTGCAAAAGTTTTTCCCCTCTGGCCGCCGGAGGCTATAAAAATTCCCGAATCTCGTCACCGGATTTAGCAGCCAGTGCCTTTTCAGCCAGCGCACGGCAATCATCCATAGATACTGCGCGAATAGCTTCCTTTACTTCGGGTATGGAAGGACCGCTCATGCTCAGTTCATCAAGTCCGAGGCCGAGCAGCAACGCAGAAGCCTTGGGATTCCCTGCCAGCTCACCGCACATTCCGACTTCAATTCCAGTAACTTTGGCAGCATCACAGGTCATCTTGACCATACGCAATACAGCGGGATTAAGGCTGTCGCAGATTTTAGCAACTGACTTATTACCGCGGTCCGCAGCCATAACATACTGGGTCAGGTCATTAGTACCGATGCTGAAAAAATCGCAAATTGCGCCAAGCTTTTCAGCCTCGGCAACAGCAGAAGGAACTTCAATCATGATTCCGGTCTTGATCTTTTCAGCGATCTTTACGCCTTCGGACAGAAGCCCTTCTCGGACCTCAGCCTGAAAATCAAGCACTCCCTGAAGCTCTTCCACCCCGGAAATCATGGGAAACATAATCCAAATATTTTCCGCGCTTGCAGCACGCAGCAAGGCACGCAACTGGGTACGGAAAAGTTCGGGCCGGGCCATGCAAAAACGCACCCCGCGTTCACCGAGAAACGGATTTTCTTCCACCGGGGTTTCTAAATATTTAACAGGCTTATCACCACCGATATCAAGAGTACGGATGATAACCGGATTGCCATTCATAGCCTTGGCAGCTTCCACATAGGCTTCGCACTGCTCGTCTTCATCCGGTTCCTGATCACGATCCTGAAAAAGAAATTCAGTACGGAAAAGCCCTACGCCCTCTGCGCCGTATTCAAGAACACGAGGAGCATCTGCCGGGGTACCGATATTACCCATGACCATGATTTCAGTGCCATCCACAGTCTTAGCCGGGGCAGCACCTTTGGCCTTAGCCTCCTCTCGCTCAGCTAGCCACTTCTCACGCTTGGCAGAGATTTCATCAAGTTTGCCCTGATCCGGTGCAGTCCAAACCGTACCTTCAAAACCGTTCAACGCGATCATCTGACCATCTGAAATCTGCTGGAAGCATTCACCCGTGCCTATAACAGCGGGAATGCCCATGGAACGGGACAGGATAGCGGCGTGGGAAGTAGCCCCGCCGATCTCGGTAACAATGCCGAGCACCTTTTCCGGGTCCATTCCAGCAACATCAGAAGGAGTAAGGTCGTGAGCCACGATGATGGATTCACGCTCAAGTCTGATGGCCTGTTCACCTTCCCCGGTCAGCACGCGCAACACACGCCCACCGCAATCCATAACATCTGCGGCGCGGGCCTGCATGTAGCTGTCATCCAGTTCGCGGTAATCAGCAGCCATTTTATCCATGACTTGAAACCATGCGAACTCGGCATTGACCTTTTCATCAGAAATCAAGGATACTGCCTTGTCGCGCATATCCTTATCGCCAAGGATCAATCCATGAACTTCGAAAATTGCGGCATTGGCCTTACCCGCAGTCTTTTCAGTTTCACACTGCAAAGCCTGAATATCAGCAAGCGCAGTGGTTATTGCCTGATCAAGACGGGCAGCTTCGGCAGCACTGTCGGAAATTTCAGTCCGCTTCACTTCCGGCAGGGTCGCCAGATGAGCGTAAACCGGACCGACTGCGTAACCTGTGGATGCCGGAGCACCGGAAACAAATCCTTCACCGCCGACCTTGCAAGGCTCGGTTTCCATGACCACTTCAGCCACATCTTCATCGCGTTCGCCGAAATTATCGGCATGCAACGCTTTCAGGCCATCAATTGCCAGCTGCGCATCAGGTCCGGTGGCAGTGACGGTAATGGTTTCACCATTTTTGACCGCCAGCAAAGCCACTTGGTTAATGCTCTTGCCTGATGCGGTCTTATCTTCTTTGCGAATCTTAATGGTAGCTTGGAATTTTCCAGCCTCGGCAACAAGATTGGCTGCCGGGCGGGCATGCAGCCCCAGCTTATTAATGACCAGCAAATCAACGCTCAGCTCTTCGCCTTCCTGAACTTCTTCTTGCGCAACTGCAACAGGTTGTACGGTCTCCCCGGTAATAGGAGCCAGCTGTTCGATCTTCACATTCAAGGCAGTTCCAGCTTCGGCACTAACCTCTTTAAGTGAAGCCCCAACAGAAGCCTGCACAGCAGCAGCCATGGTTCCTTCCACAATAGGAGCGGAGCAAAGCAGCACCTTTTCCTTAACCTCATCAGGCAGGAAATCGAGAGCGGTTTCAGCACTCATGAGCGCGCTGCCAAGGTCCATGATGACCAGCACGCCCTCTTCGGACTGGGCCGCCACAGATTCAATGGCCATCATGACCTTCATAGGGTCAGTGCCAATGGGATTGTCGGGATCGTCAATGCCGCCAGCGGCTTCCATAACCACGGAACCGCGAGTCATCTGCTCAGCCAGTTCCAGAACACCCTGAGCCAATGTCTGGCTATGGGAAACAATTACTAATCCTACCATATTTAAGTGCCTCCGGCGGCTCTCCGAGGGCCAAAGAAACTTTTTGAAAAAAGTTTCTCTGGACTCTTCAAAAACTTTTAATAGGGCTTCGCCTCTAATTACGCAAAATCACCCGTTAAAAAACAAATTAATAGTTTGATTCTATAAAACGCACTAATTGGCGTGGGAAAATTATATTTAAATAAACTACAAATTCCTGCCCCCAGCGTCGAAGACCTAATGAAAGGTTCTGAAGGGGATGGGGTCTGGGGAAGGGGAAACTCTTGCAAGAGTTTCCCCTTCCCCAGCCGCCGGAGGCATCATATATTATGAAAGTACTTCTTTCAGAGTTTCAAGCATGTAAAAAGAGGAAGTAGCACCCGGGTCCTGATGCCCGATTGAACGTTCGCCGAGATAGCTGGCGCGTCCTTTCTTGGCCTGCAAAGGGATGGTATCGGCAAGGGCCTTTTCACCTACGGGCAACGCAGCATCTACGATGGCGAGCACATCATCACCGTTTCCTGCTTTTTCCTTGATCACTTCAAGCACAGGTGCCCAGAGATCGTACATGGTCTTGTCGCCCAGATTAGGTCTGCCGCGCTGAAGGATACCTTCAACACCAGCTTCGATAACCTTGGCAAAATCTTCGGAATTAAGTTCCTCTTTACCACCCATGAGCATGCCGCCCTTCATCCAGAAAGTTCCGTAAAGGGGACCGCTGGCACCGCCGACGCTGGACATGAGGGTCATTCCCACGGTTTTGAGAATGGTACCAATGTCCTTTTCTTCCACGGTAGGCAGTTTTTCAGCAACTTTACCGAAACCGCGAGTCATATTGATTCCGTGGTCGGCATCGCCGATGGCGGCATCAAGTTCAGTGAGATATTCTTTTTTGTCGGCATAAACTTCGTTGAGTTTGCCGAGCCATGCAATAAGTTGGGCCTTGTTCATGGACATTTTTAATCCTCCAAAAGGTGACGCCATCTAAAACTGGGTCAGGATTTAAATTATGACGGGCATATACGTGTAACAGCGCCAGCCCTGAAGCTTCTCTTTCGAAAAAATGGGAACGCAGGCGTGAAAGAACTCTCCCACGCCTGCGCATTTTAAACTAATAATTTTGCAAAGTTATGCTTAGCGAACATAACCGGGAGTCTGTGCAGGAGCATCCCAGAACTTGAGCATTTCATCATCAACCTTGAGCAGAGTAATAGAGAAGCCCTGCATTTCCAAAGAAGTGATGTAAGGTCCGACCAAGTTACGGACAATGTTGATACCCTTGGCTTTGCAGACTTCGTCAAGCTTTCTGTATACAGCGTAAAGCTCGGAAACCGGGGTTCCGCCCATGCTGTTAACAAATGCGATGACGTTATCGCCCTTGGCAAAAGGCTCGTCAGTAAGATCTTTGTCTTCCCATTCGCTGCCGTTCCATTCGCGGACGGTGCGGAAATATGCGGGATCATCAATAATCTGCTCAGCAGCATACTGGGTCATTTCATCAACAGACTTGAGGGGCATGCGCTCGATGCCGGGCTCGCCGTGGATACCGATACCCATTTCAACTTCGTCTTCACCGAGATCGAAAGTGGGCTTGCCTGCTGCGGGAACAATGCAGGAAGTCAGAGCCACGCCGAAGGAGCGGCCATACTGGTTGACCTTGCGGCAGAGATCGGAGCATTTTTCAAGGTCGTAGCCAGCTTCAGCAGCTGCGCCGACAATCTTTTCAGCCAGAACAGTAGTTCCAACGCCGCGACGACCAGCAGTATAAAGGCTGTCCTTTACTGCCACATCATCATCAATCAAAATATTCTGAACTTTAACACCTTCAGCGGCAACCAGCTCGGCTGCGGCTTCAAAGTTCATTACATCACCAGTGTAGTTCTTTACCATAAAAAGAACGCCTTCGCCGCTGTCTACGGCCTTGGCGCATTCATACATCTGGTCAGGAGTGGGGGAAGTGAAAACTTCGCCGGGGCAGGCACCGTCAAGCATACCTTTACCGACAAAACCGCCATGCATGGGTTCGTGACCGGAACCGCCGCCTGAAACAATAGCGACTTTTCCTTTAACCGGAGCGTCTTCGCGAACTACGTAGTAGGGATCGTAGTTGACTTTCAATTCAGGGTGGGCAAGGGCCATACCCTCAAGCTGTTCCTTAACCACATTTTCAACATCATTGATCAATTTTTTCATAGTAAAAATCACCTCTGGTTCTAGGTTCCTTATGTGCACAGAACATTAAATCAATTGAAACGCGTTGTCGACAAATGAACGCCTTTTTTTTCGCTTCCATTAAAATTATTTTTATAAAAAGTTTAAAATTTTCGTTTCCGAAAATGATTTTATCAATATTTTCCGTGCTGAATGAATTTTATTACGTTTTCATTCATGAGACGATTCCACGAAGAGAACGCATCTATGAAGACAAGGTATTCATAATTTCAAAGGATGCTCCCAACAAAGAAAAGATTAAAACAAGTAGCAACCTGTTTCAAACACGAAACAAAACAAAGGGGAATTGGATATAAGCAGAATTGGATTCCAGAGGAGTAAAACAGATAAAAATCAAGTAAATATTAGCAACAAAAAAAGGCTCAACCTTTCGGTTGAGCCTTTCATATGAAGCTATGTGGTTGCGGGGGCAGGATTTGAACCTACGACCTTCGGGTTATGAGCCCGACGAGCTACCAAGCTGCTCCACCCCGCGTCACTGAGAGCATAACTACATGCTCCGGTATCTGCTGTCAACTACTTGGTGTAGCTTCTTTCAGATTATCTTAAATATTACCAGGAGTTAAAAGATTTTTACATAAATCCTACCCTGACACTCAGTCAAAAGAGCCGCTTAAAGCGATCCTGCCTTTTGCCTCAAACATTTCCGTCATGACCGGAAATATCGGTGGTTGCGGGGGCAGGATTTGAACCTACGACCTTCGGGTTATGAGCCCGACGAGCTACCAAGCTGCTCCACCCCGCGTCACTGAGAAGAGAAGAACTACAGATGGGGCCGCTTCGTGTCAACAGCTATTTACAAATTATTTAAATTTTCTTATCTCATCTTTCGACATGACAAATAACTACGAACTCTCCCTCGTGATCCCTGTTTACAACGAACAGGACAATTTACGAAAACTGATGCAGGAAATTGATGCGGCCCTTGAACCCACCAATATTCCCTACGAAGTTATATTTGTAGATGACGGCAGCAAAGACAACAGCCTTGCCGTTCTCAAAGATATTTCATCAACCTACCCCAAGGCCCGCTATATTTCCTTTGCGGAGAACCGGGGCCAGTCCGCGGCTTTCTGCGCAGGATTTGATGAAGCCCGTGCACCGCGAATTGCCACCATGGACGCCGACCTGCAAAATGACCCCGCTGATCTTCCGGCCATGTATGCTCTTTATAATGAAGGACACACCATGACCATCGGCTGGCGTCAGAAACGCAAGGATGTCTGGATCAAGCGTATCGGCTCCAAGGTCGCCAACGCTATCCGTAACAGGCTTACCCGTGAAACCGTTAAGGACACAGGCTGCTCCCTTAAAATTATGGATACCGCCATGGTCCGGGCCATCCCCCGCTTCAACGGTATGCACCGCTTCCTGCCCACGCTCATGAAAATGCAGGGCGCATCCGTTGCGGAAATGAAGGTCAACCACCGTCCTCGCCATCAGGGCGAATCCAAATACGGCACCCTCGACCGGGCCATTGCCGGAGGATACGACCTGCTGGGTGTGCGCTGGCTGCTGGGCCGCCATTTTTCTTACAGTGTAAAAGACCGTAGCGACGATAAATAAATGAGTGCAGTAAGCAGCGAATCAAAAGTCAGCGTGAAAGCCCTGATTAAAGGTCTGGCTATGCTGGCGGTAATGGGCTTTTCGGTTTACCTGATCAGGTATGCTGGGCTTGCTGACGCCCTTGATACCCATTGGATGGACACACATGTGCGTTCTCGCGGCCTTACCGGAGTACTCACCTATGTGGGACTGGCGGCATTCTTTTCGGCTGTCGGCTTTCCCAGACAGGTGATCTGCTTCATGGGTGGATACGCGTACGGCTTCGCCCTAGGAACCCTGCTCGGGACCATCGGTACCGGACTTGGCTGTGCCGGGGCATTTGTTTATTCCCGGTTGGTGGGACGCTCTTTTATTAAAAGAAAGTTCGGCGCCCGCATCCAGAAGGTAGATGATTTCCTGAGCCGCAGCCCCTTTAACATGGCTCTGACTATCCGTTTTTTTCCACTGGGTAGTAACGTGGTCACTAACGTGCTGGCAGGGGTAACCAGCATCCCGGCCCTGCCTTTCATACTCGGTTCCACTATTGGTTACCTACCCCAAAACATGGTTTTTGCTCTGTTCGGCAGCGGTGTGGAAGTATCCTCTACCCTCCGCATGATTATGGCCGTGGTGCTCTTTGTCATCTCCACCCTGTTGGGATTCAAAATCTACCGCAAATATCGCAATCAGGCTGAAGCAGTAATAGAATAATATTCCCTGACCAATTTGATCCTACGAAGCCGGATGCAATTTGTATCCGGCTTTTTCAACACTTCGTTGTTGACATCGAAAATCGTTTTCAATATCAATAACTCAGATTTTGCATCAACCCAAACAAAAAATAAAAGAGTCTGAACATATGAATCCTAAATTAATAGCCAATTCACTGCATACTTTACTCAAAACCAAACAACCCACTTTTATCTGGGGACCTCCCGGCGTGGGAAAGAGTCAGGTTGTAGCTCAGGTGGCCAATGAACTGAATCTTGAGTTGACCGACTTGCGCGCGGTGCTTCTTGATCCGGTGGACCTGCGCGGCCTGCCCCGTATTTCCGAAGAAGGAGATGCCAGTTGGTGCCCGCCCTCCTTCCTCCCCAAAGAAGGCAAAGGAATCCTCTTTCTTGATGAACTGAATGCCGCCCCGCCGCTGGTGCAGGCCGCCTGCTACCAACTGGTCCTCGACCGTAAGCTGGGTGAATATGAGTTGCCTGAAGGCTGGATCGTCATTGCCGCCGGTAACCGCGAGTCAGACAAAGCCGTAACTCATCGTATGCCTTCGGCCCTTGCCAACCGCTTTGTGCATCTTGATTTTGAAGTCAGCGTAACGGACTGGCTGGACTGGGCCGCAGAGAGCGGCATTGCAGAAGAACTACTCGCCTTTATAAAATTCAGACCCGGCCTGCTTCACGATTTTGATCCCGCCCGCAACGAGAAAGCATTTCCTTCTCCCCGCTCTTGGGAATTTGTATCCGGGATAATCAAATCAAGCCCCTCCCCGGACGTTGAATATGAACTTTTCAAAGGTACAGTGGGAGAAGGTGCAGCTGCTGAATTCAGTGGATTTTGCAAAATTTACCGTAAACTTCCCGATCCTGAGTTCGTACTCAAATCACCGGACAAAGTCGCCATCCCTGAAGATCCGGCAACAGCTTACGCTCTCTGCGAGTCAGTGGCCTCCAAGGCCGCCCCGGAACATGCTGATTCTATCATGATCTTTGCTTCAAGACTGCCTGCTGAATTCGCAGTGCTGCTGGTGCGCAATGCGGTCAAGAAGGACCGCTCCATTGTTGAATCAGACGGATTCAATCGCTGGGCCACTGCCAACTCGGACATTCTTTTCTAGGAATTGCGAATGAACGCTGACCGCAAACTACTCAAGGCTCGTGCCGACCTGCTTTTACAACATCCTTTCTTCGGCTCCCTCTGCTTGCGCATGGAGCCACAGGAAGACCGCACCTGTGATGGAACATGGACCGATGGCAAGAAATTTGCCTACAACCCTCATTTCGTGGACAAGCTTTCACATGAAGAATTGCAGGGTGTTCTAGCCCATACCATCATGCACCCGGCCTGCCAGCATCACAAAAGACGCGGGAACCGCGATGAACGGCTTTGGAATATGGCCTGCGACTACTCCATCAACTGGATTCTGCTGGAAGCTGGTTTCGACCTTCCCGAAGGTTTTTTGGATGACGAGAAATACCATGGCAAGAATGCCGAGGATATTTTCACTGATCTGACCAAGAATTTCGATCAGGCCGGAAACCCTGAAATCGGCAAAAAGCAGGACGGCCCCAAGCGCATTGATGTTGAATACGAAGACGGCGATGGCGAAGGCAATGATCTTGAATCCGGCGATGATGACGAACGTTCCCAAACCGGGGATAAGGGCGAGTCATCCGCAGAAGGTATGGACTCGGACGAAATAGAAGATTCCGAAGGTGATACCGATCAGGAACAATCCGCAGATCCCGGCGGAACCGGAGAAGTCCGCGACGCAGACGAAGCGGAATCCGGCGATGGTGATTCCGGTGATGAAACTGATAAAGACTGGCTGCTGGCTCTTGCACAGGCCACCAATCAAGCCCGAGATTGCGGAGATTTGCCCGGCGGCCTTGAACGGCTGGTGGAAAAACTGCTCTACCCCAAATTAGACTGGCGGGAACTGCTGGATCGATTCATCAGTGCACGGGCACGCAACGATTATGCATGGACCCCGCCCAACCGCCGTTATTTGCACATGGGGCTTTACCTGCCCTCGCTTTCAACCGAACAGCTGCCCGAAGTAGTATTGGCTGTGGATACGTCAGGAAGCATCGCCCCGCAGGAACTTGAACAATTCGCAGCAGAATTATCTTCCATTCTGGAAGCATACGACACCACCATCCGGGTGCTCTGGTGCGACATTGAAATAACAGGAGAACAGGTTTTCAGCCGTGCGGACCTGCCCCTTGAACTGCAACCGCAAGGAGGCGGTGGAACCGATTTCCGCCCCGTCTTTAATTTCATTGAACACAAGAACATCGCCCCGGCCTGCCTTGTATATTTGAGTGACATGGAATGCGGGCAGTTTCCCGAGCATGAACCGGATTACCCGGTGCTCTGGGCTAGAACAGGCGGAGCGGGATATGCCCCGCCATTCGGTGAAATGATTGATGTCTGCTGATTTTTTTAAGGAGGAGCTAAAATGATTATTGAATGGAATTTAAACAAAAAACGTGGAAACTTCCGCCCGGTGCTGACCTACACAATCAAGCTGGAAGATTTCGAAAAAGAACTGGGACTGCCGCAGGTAATACTGGAATCCAGCATACCAGAACCTCCGAACTCATGGTCAGCAAGTTGTTTGCCCGGCAAATGTGAACGATGTGGTGCAGACTGTACCACCTACCGATTATATACCCCGGACCATAAAAAGGGTGAAGTCGAAGGAAAATTCACACTCCCTTGGCGGGCAGATTGCGACTACCCTGAAGTGGAAGAATCCTTTACAAAATTACGGGAAAACTTTGAGACAATACTCAAAGAAGCATATGATAGCCATCCTGTTGACGTAAGCGGCAGGTTGGAACTTTCCGAGGAAACACGCCGCCATATCGCCAGCGGCCTTGTATCGCAACGATTTCTCAAGGCAGCAGGATTTTAATATTTCCATGTAACTTATGCAGGTCCCTCCACCTGCATAATAAGGCGGGGCCGAGATCGGTCGCGCCTTTTTTATCACCAATTTCACTTAACATTCTGCCATAGTAAAGGTAAAAGATTCCTCACCACCAATAAGGGAGTCAAATCATAACCATGCCGTTTTACGAAATATTCATTATCTCCGTGGCTCTTGCCATGGACGCCTTCACCATAGCCGTGGCCTGCGGTTTGTGCATGCCGGAAGTAAGCAGAAGGCAAAACTTCAGGCTATCCTTTCATTTCGGGCTATTTCAAGCCCTAATGCCTCTTTTAGGCTGGCTGGCAGGTTTAGCTGTAAAATCTATGGTGGAAACCTATGCACCTTGGATTTCATTTTTCCTACTGGCATTTGTTGGCGGCAAAATGATTCAGGAATCCTTTCAAGCAGACGACTCCTGCGAGACCTACAAAGACCCTACCAAAGGATTTTCCCTAATATTTCTATCTGTTGCCACCAGCCTTGATGCTCTAGCTGTAGGGCTATCCTTCTCCATCATGGATTACCCCATTATGTTTCCCTGCGTCATGATCGGGATCACCGCGCTGGTACTGACTTCATTCGGTCTCTGGCTTGGAAAATCATTTGCAAAAGCCTCCAGCTACAGTCACATTGCGGAAAGAATCGGCGGAGGGGTACTCATTTTGATCGGCCTGAAACTGCTCGTACAGTAACCGCTTGACTATTCAGGAAAGGATATTAATTACTTTGCGCATAACCCTTTTGACAGCAGCCCTTCAAGGGTATATTCTCTTCCGAATTGTAAGCAACAATCAACCGGCTTCAATTGAGCAAGCCAAAGGACGGATATTTTTACCAAATGCCTTTATTGCAACCCCCTCCCTATAAACCCAAATTTCCTCTCCAATCCGGTCATATCCAAACAATATTTCCTCGACTTTTTCGGAAAGTAAGCCTCCCGCCTGTTGTAAAAAGAAGAATTGAAACTCCTGACGGCGACTTTCTTGATATTGACTGGCACCTTGCAAGCAGTTCACGCCTTGCAATTATCGCCCATGGCCTTGAAGGCAATTCCCGCAGACCTTACGTGCTCGGCATGGCCCGTGCCCTTGTGCTTGCAGGATGGGATTGCATTACCTACAATTTCCGTGGATGCAGCCGTGACATGAATAGAAAACCCGGCATGTACCACAGCGGCGACACCCGGGACCTTCATACCGTTCTTGAATACGGTTTAGATCATGGAATATATGAAGATGCCGCCCTCGTAGGTTTCAGCATGGGCGGAAACCATGTTCTCAAATATCTCGGAGAAAATCCTGATAAAGTTCCGGCCAAAGTGAAACGGGCTATCGGCATTTCAGTCCCCTGTGACCTTGAAGCGTCCGCTTTCAGACTTTGTGATAAATCCAACTTCATATACACTAGTTATTTTTTGCGATCATTGAAGCAGAAAATTAAACTGAAACACAAACAATTCCCGGATCTCTACCCTCTCGACAAGCTTCCTTCCATCAAAAATATCGTTGATTTCGACAACGCATACACCGCACCCATCAACGGCTTTGCCGATGCTGTCGATTACTACCGCAAATCATCCTGCAAACAATACCTCAAGAACATCAAAGTTCCCTCGTTGATCCTGAGTGCCAAGGACGATCCCTTCCTGACTCCTGAATGTTATCCCATTCAGGAAGCTGAAAGCAGCCAGATCCTGTCACTGCAAATCACCAACTTCGGAGGACATGTAGGATTCGCGGACCTGCCCATGGAAAAACAACTCTGGTCTGAAAACAGAACAGTACGATTCCTGAACACATAATTAAAAAGATCCCGGGACATCTGTCCCGGGATCTTTTTAATTTTTATCCGCATAATCAAGTAGGGAGGTAAGCCCCTTGCGTAATCGCATATGATAACAACTCAAATAAAGAGGAGAAGTGTTGACGGCAGCAGCTTCTAAATTCCCCGCAATCTGGCTCATCTCTTCAAGACCGAGATTGATCAAACTTCCCTTTAACATTCGGGCACTGGAAACCACAGTCTCAAACTGACCTTCATCAATCCCCTCATCAAGAGCGTCCAGACTCACTTTCAACTGAACTGATGTTTCTTTCAAAAAAACAATCAGCTCATCAGTGGACATACCGCCTTCTTCAAGCAGGTGTTCTTTAACGATCTCAACAAGTTCTGACCCCATGAAGGCCTCCGTCAATTGAAGATAAGAGGACAGGAAGTCCTGCCCTCTTCTTTGACATTACTCTTCACTGCGTAATTCTTCAACCAGATTAAGAAGTTCTTGAACTTCAGCGGTAAGTGCCCGGGTTCCTTCCGCAGCTGCCTGGCTATTTTGAGCATTTTCTTCAGTCATGGAATCAATTTCACCAACGCTACGGTTAATCTCATCCGAGGTGGCAGACTGTTCTTCAGCCGCGGTTGCGATTGAACGCACCTGATCGGCGGAACTTTCAGCCAGTTCAACAATTTCAGCCAGCATCTCACCGGAAGACCGTGAAAGCTCCGTGGCACTTTCCACAGCATCTACTGTGGAATCCATACCCTTAACATTTTCACGAGCCAACTTCTGGATGGAATTGATACTATTTTCAACTTCCTCAGTTGCACCGATAGTCTTTTCAGCAAGCTTACGCACCTCATCGGCGACAACAGCGAAGCCCCTACCGGCATCCCCAGCCCGGGCAGCTTCAATGGCGGCATTCAGGGCCAGCAGATTGGTCTGGTCAGCAATATCGTTAATCACTCCCAGTACATTACCAATCTCAACGGCCTGAGTATCCAGATGTTCCATGGACTCCTTCAACTTGGAAGTACGTTCCTGAATATTACCCATGGCATCAATCACACTCTGAACAACCTTGGCTCCTTCACTGGCCTTTTCCATAGACTGTGCGGAACTCTCATTGGTCTCAGTAGCGTTCTTTGCAACCTCAAGGACGGTCACATTCATCTCTTCCATGGCAGTTGCGGTTTCAGTTACACGCTGCTTCTGGAATTCACTTCCGCGCTGGATTTCCTCAGCACTGCTGGAAACCTCATCACTAATGGTGGATACACGATCAATTACTTCCTGCAACCTGTTTGCCGCAGCAAGCATACCTTCCTTCTTTGCACCTTCAGCCATACTCTGTGCTGCACGTGCTTCAGATGCTGCCTGATCAGCAATACGGGCCTGTTCTTGTGCTTCAGCCTCCTTAACCTTTATACTTTCAAGATTGGACGACAGCGTTTCGACCATCGTATTCAAAGATCGCTGCAAGGTGGCGATTTCATTACGCCCTTCAGGATTAAGGGAAACATCAAGGTTTCCTTCAGCTACTTGAGTCGCTGCGGCTGTAGATTCCGTAAGCGGAGTCACTATAGAACGGATCAGATAAATGGAAAGCGGAAGAACAATCAACAACAAAACGGCACCGGCACCGAAAACAATCTTCATGGTATAGCCATCGGCACTCTCCTTCATGGCATCGCCCATCCTACCGGTCTCTACATCAATATTATCAATGTAAACCCCGGTACCAATCCACATATCCGTGCCGGGAATCATCATGGCATAGCTAATCTTAGGCTGTACCCCGGAACCAGGCTTTTCAAAGAAATACTTTACAAAACCGCCTCCGGAACGGGCAACCTTGCTAATTTCCTTAATTACATACAATCCGTTCTTATCCTTTAGTCCACTAAGATCCTTACCCTGTAAGGACTTCTTAGGCGGCATGACCATATTAACGGTGCCCTTGTAGACAAAGAAATAACCGGAATTATCCTTCTCGAAGCGGACGGGATCAAGAGCTTCACGGATGAACTGAAGCCGTTCCTCATTATCGGTAAAATGCTTGATCTCCTCGCCAAGGGACAAGGCTAAACTTCGGGTTGCAACCTTGATCTTATCCTTCTGATCCTGAAGCATAATGACTTCGGTGTTACCTACACCAAAAGCCGTAACATCCCGAATGGCTCCAAGAAAAAAAACTCCTGTTACAATCAGGAAAAGCACCATCAAAGCCAACAGCAAGAAAAACCTTGCGCCTATTGATAAATTCTTCAACATAGCCCCCCCTGTATTTGCGGATTTAGAGAAGAAGTTCCTTACACAGTGTCATGGACAAAATCCCAGTCTTAATAAAAATATACACCTTTAGTGGAGAAATTCAAAGTTTTTAAAAACATTCAAGATAAAAAATCATACAGCAAAACATTCACCATTGTATTTTTATCTCTTTAAAAAATATCTCCTTTACTAAATATAAGCATTAACAACCGAAATGCCAGCAACAAAAAAGGCCGAAGGCATTTTGCCTCCGGCCTTTTAAAACTTATGTCGCTTTTTCTAGATCACGTAATCAATTGCATCACGAGAAGTTACAACTTCCTTGATGAATGCAACGCACTCCTGATGCAGAGGATGAACAGCATAAGCCTGAAGGTCTTCTTTGCTGTCGAACTCAGAGTAAAGTACAATATTCCAATTCTGTGTGGCTTCAAAAATATCCACACCGACTTCAACATGCTTGAGTTCATCAATCTTGCCGTTAAGAGCCTCAATCATTTCTTTGATTTTAACCCCGTTTTCAGCAGCGGTTCCTCCGGCAGCTTCCTCTTTCAAATTCCACATTACAATATGTTTAATCATTTTTCCTCCGTTCCTTAAGTGCATATGAAGAACAGGACAATGGATTTATCAATTCGAAGCTGCATTAGAGCCTATTTTTACAGGCTATTCAAGCCTAAATAAACTTAACTTCTAAGTTCTTCAACAAGCGCTACCAGCGCATCCACCTCACGGGAAAGATCCGTGGCGGCTTCGGCTGCAAGCATACTGTTGCGGGCGTTATCTTCAGTCATGGAATCAATCTCCGCAATGCTGCGGTTGATTTCATCAGAGGTTGCGGACTGCTCTTCGGCAGCAGTTGCAATGGACTGTACCTGCCCTGCTGCATTCGAAGCAAGACTCACAATCTCAGTCAACACTTCACCGGAAGAACGAGAATGGTCTGTTGCCCCGCCGATAGCTTCCACAGCAGTGCGCATGCCTTCAATATTCTGTTTAGCAAGTCCCTGAATGGAAGTAATAGACTTATCAACTTCATCAGTAGCACCGATGGTCTTTTCAGCCAGCTTACGCACTTCATCTGCAACAACAGCAAATCCTCTACCAGCATCACCAGCTCGGGCGGCCTCAATGGCAGCGTTCAGGGCCAGCAGGTTGGTCTGATCTGCAATATCATTAATTACACCCATGACGGTACCGATCTCAATGGACTGAGTGTTGAGTTGATCCATAAGCCTTTCCAGCTCATTAGTCTGGTCCTGAATGCTGACCATGGATTCGATGGTCCCCTGAACAACACTTTGTCCTTCAGTCGCTTTATCTCTGGTCTGTTCGGTATCTTCGTTGGTCTCGGTGGCGTTGCGGGCAACCTCTAGAACAGTAGCGTTCATCTCTTCCATGGCAGTTGCGGTTTCAGCAATACGCTGCTTCTGAAAGTCACTGCCGTTCATAATTTCATTGGTAGACTTTTCAACATCGCGGGAGATTTTAACGATGTTGTTAAGTACGGTCTCAAGCTTATTTGCAGCGGTCAGCATACCTTCACGCTTTGCGCCTTCCGCCTCTTTGCGGGCTTCGTCAGCCTCAGCAGCCATTTTTTGGGCCACGCGGGCCTGCTCGGCAGACTCAGCTTCCTTACGCTTGATGTCCGTAAGGTTATCATCAAGAGTAGTGGTCATAGTGTTGATGGCCTGCTGCAAGGTAGAGATTTCACTCCTACCGGTGGGATTGAGGGTAATGGTCAAGTCGCCTTCAGAAACATTCACAGCAGCCTCAGTTGCAGCTTTGATAGGATTAACAATAGAGCGGACTATAGTGAGACAAAGCGGAGCAAGAGCGAAAAGAAGCAATCCAAGCATGATCAAAATAATCTTAGTAGTACCACTGTTAACTGCGTCGTCAATAATAGTTCCGACACGAGTTTTTTCCGCTTCGATATTATCAATGTAAACCCCGGTACCTATCCACATGTCCGTGCCGGGAATCATCGCTGCATACCCAAGCTTGGGCTGAAGTCCCTTTCCGGGCTTATCAAAAACATACTCTACAAAACCGCCGCCATTACGAGCCTGTCTATCAAGGTCTTTAACAAAATACACACCGTTCTTATCCTTGGCTCCGCTGAGATCTTTACCCTGCAAAGCTTTTTTAGGCGGCAAGGCAACAACTACTGTACCTTTGTAAACAAAGAAATATCCAGATTTATCATTTTCAAACCTGAAACTATCAATGGATTTACGGATGAATTCAATCTTGGCATCATTACCATCTACACTTCTAAGCTGTGACCCCATAGACTCAGCCGCAGCGCGAGTCGCAACTTCGACTTTGTCCTTTTGGCCCTGAAGCATGACGTTTTCAATCTCGCTGAGACCAATATGCTCAACTTCGCGAATCTCCGCGATAAACATTGCCCCACAAATCATCAAAAAAATAAGCACGGAGGCTAGAAGAAGGACAAACCGCCCACCAATAGACAGATTTTTCAACATAGGACTCTCCCTAAATTCACCATAAAAATAAAAAGATCAGACTGTTATGCCCCAAAACCGCAACAAACATGTTTAAATCTTAGCTTTAAACATACACATCTATCGACATTTAAACAATAAAAGTTGACCCAAAGATAGCCATAAATGAGCAATTACCCCTAACCCAAAAACATTCTAATATACGCAAAAAAGGCTTTTCCATCGGGCGAGCGAATGGAAAAGCCTTAAGTGCGCGGCCTGTAACCGGTTTTTTCAGTTGCGAGGTGAAGGTACCGAGTTTGGAGGCATTATTACATGCCGCAGCTTAAACCACTGTCCGCGACCGGCAAACATAGCCGCGGACAGTGAGCGTGTATCGTATTTTATTTTCTGCGTTCAGCCATGTATTCAGCAATGTGCTTAACTTCGAGATCCGCACCCTGCTTCTTGGCACCACCTCGGATCTGCATTACGCAACCGGGGCAGTCGGTCAGCAGCACTTTAGCACCGCTTTCCTTCGCATTATTAACTTTCTTAGCAAGCAGCTGCTCGGAGATTTTGGGGAACTTCACAGAGTAAGTTCCACCGAAACCGCAGCATACTTCTTCTTCAGCACTTTCCTTGTAATCCAACCCGGCTTTAGCCATCAGTTCGCGAGGAGCGGCTTTAACATCCAGTCCACGGCAAAGGTGGCAGGGAGCATGGTAGGTGACAGCATCACCTGCGGAATCAAGAAAGTCTTCTTTTTCAACACCAAGCACATCGTTCATGAAAGAACTGTAGTCGATTACCTTATCAGCAAATTCCTGCACGCGAGTTGCGTACTGAGGATCTTTGCCGAGCATCTTCATGTAGTTATGCTTCAGGTGGGATGCACAGGAAGCACACATGGTCAGAATGTAATCGCAGTCAGTGTCTTCAAAAGCTTCCATGTTCTGGATGGCAACGTCTCTTGCGGCTGTGACTTCACCCATCATCTGTAGCGGAAGACCGCAGCAGGACTGATCCATAGGGAATTCAAGATTCACATCCTTATTGCGCATGCTTTCCACGGTAGCAACGGACTGTTCGGGGTATACGAAATCCTGTACACAACCGGAGAAGAGCGCAACCTTGTGCTTGGGAGCAGCAACCTTTGCAGGCTGAACCTTAGCCCACATGTCGCGGAAGGGAACCTCAGCAACAGTAGGCAGTGCCCTGAAGTCATGATCAGGCATGAAGATCATGGGCAGATGACGCATGAAGCCGTCTTTACCCTTCATAGGCTTCTGGGCAGTCTTGGCGATGCGCAGGAACTTGTGAAAGAGTTTGCGGTTCTTCATCATTTTCGCAAGGAAGGAGGAGTACATGGGATGTCCTTCTTCTTCCAGAATGCGGGCCTGAATGTCTTTGATCAGACCGGGCAGGTCAATTCCACCTGCACAGATTTCCTTACATGCTCCACAGTTAATGCAGTTTTGAACAAGGTTCTTAGCCTTTTCAGTACCGTGGTAGAAGTAAGTAAGGATGAGGCCGATAGCCCCGATATAGATATGGCCCATTTTATGGCCGCCGACCATACGGTAGACAGGACAAACGTTGGCGCATGCGCCACAGCGTACGCAGCGGTGAACCTGAGAGAACACCGGGTCCTTTGCGAGAGCGCGTCTTCCATTGTCCAAAAACACGAAGTGCACTTTCTTCCTGTCATCCTCAGCCGCGGCACACTCGTTGGACCCGGTGATCCAGGTAACATAAGAGGTGATCGCCTGCCCGGTAGCATTACGGGGCAGTGCTTTCAGAACGCGCAGAGCATCATGAAGCTTAGGGGTCAGTTTATCGAGCCCCATGAGAGCCACATGAACTCTGGGCAGAGTGGTAACCAGTCGGGCGTTACCTTCGTTGGTAACAAGACCGATGGAACCGGTTTCAGCGATAGCAAAGTTACCGCCGGAGATACCCATATCGGCATCAACAAATTCCTGGCGAAGTTCGCGGCGGGCAACCTTAACAAGTGCCTGAACATCGTCACCCTGCTTCTGGCCGGTCACGTCAGAGAAAAGGTCACTGACCTGATGACGGGAAAGGTGGATAGCAGGCATAACCATGTGAGAAGGACCTTCTTTACGCATCTGGATGATCCACTCACCGAGGTCAGTTTCAACCACTTTGAGGTTCAGATCATCTTCGAGGTGGTGGTTAAGCAGGGTCTCTTCCGCAGTCATAGACTTGGATTTAACGATGGTCTTACAGTTTTCATCCATTGCGATGCGGCCGATGATTTCATTGGCTTCTTTAGCATCTTTGGCAAGGTGAACAACTGCACCGCGCTTTTCAGCTTCTTCCTTGAACTGGGCAAAAAGTTCGTCCAGTCTGGATGCGGCAGCGTCTTTGGCATCAGCGATTTCGCGGATCAGAGCTTTTTCATCCATATCTTTGAACGCATTTGCACGGCTGCCGCGGTAGGCAACAGCAAAATTGTCCATTGCAGTTCTCAAGAAATCATTATCAAGGGATTCCCTGATCTCTTTTCTATATTCTTTAAGATTTTTAGCGTCCTGCATGATTAGCCCTCCAGAAGAAGAATATGAAGTTCAAGGGGACCGTGTACGCCGATGGCGAGAACGCGCTCAATATCGGCAGTACGGCTGGCACCGGTGATGAATGCGGTGTAGTCGCCTTTCATCATGTTGCCTTCCATCCATGATTCGAGATCGTAAGAGTTATCCACAAGTTTGGACTTGGGCAGAACTGCTACGTGTACTTCACTGATCATGGTGGCCAGTCTCAATTCTTCATTGGGACAGTTGAGAACGACAGTACCGGTCTCGGCAATACCGTGGTCAACACGGGTAAACGCGATATCAATACCGCCGAGATGGTTGCGGACGCTGTCTTTAATCAGAGTAAAACCGTTTTCTTCACATTGTTTTTCCAGCGCGGCGGCCTCTTTCTTGGCCAGAGCAGGAGCTACAATGGTTTTGCCGGTCTTGGTTGCACAGAGCTGCTCAGCAGTGTTGGAGAGGTTCTGTTCACAACCGGAAATAAGCATTTTACAGGCTTCTTTTTTTCCGCAAAGATCCATTGTGTACTTGTACGCTTCATCCAGAGAAGAAATCTCTGTTACTACAGCGGATACAAGCTCAGCTTTATCGGTAAAAAGCTTTACACTTTCAGCTTTAGCTGTCATTTTTCCCCCAAATACGATGGACGATGTTATTAAAACACTGTCCGTTAATATTTCCGTAAATTCCGCCGTATCCCTTCCACAAGACTGGCGGCACAGCCCCTTCCTTCAAGGCTGTTACGGACCGTTTCCTTCAGGCAGTCCTTCTAGTAAGGAGGCCTGTCCATTCTTCTACCGGGGTGAAGTCTTCCACACTTCACCCCGGTTTTTTTTCAATATATACTCTTACAGTCCGAGAACTGCTACAGTATCGTTAGCAATTTCGAGTTCTTCGTTAGTGGCGATAATCGCTACCTTAACGGCACCGTCATCATCACTGATGAAAGAGGGAGTTCTATCCCAGTTCTCGTTTTTATCTTTGTTGATGGTGATGCCAAAGTTTTCGAGGCCAGAGAGGCAATTTGCACGGTAAATTTCGTCGTTTTCACCGATACCTGCGGTGAATACGATTGCATCTACACGGCCGAGTTCAAATGCGTAAGCACCGATGAACTGACGTACGCGGTGGCAAGCCATTTCCAGAGCGAGTTCTGCTTTTTCATCACCTTTTTCAATGCGGGCATGAATATCACGCAGATCGTTGGAACCGCAGATACCCTTCAGGCCGCTCTCATTGGTGAGAGTAGAAACTACTTCAGCAGCACTCTGGCCGGTTCTTTCAGCAATGAAACCCACGATTGCAGGATCAACATCACCGCAACGGGTACCCATGATGATACCGCCGAGAGGAGTCAGGCCCATGGAAGTGTCGTAGCATTTGCCGTTCTTAACTGCGGAAATGGAAGCTCCGTTTCCGAGGTGAACAGTAATGATGTTGGACTCTTCAAGAGGCTTGCCCAGAAGCTTTGCGGTTTCGCGGGCAACAAACTTGTGGGAAGTGCCGTGCATACCGTATTTTCTAAGGCCCCATTTTTCATAGTACTCGTAAGGAACGCCGTACATGTAAGCCTTGGGCTCCATGGTCTGGTGAAAAGAGGTGTCGAAGACAACAACCTGTTTTACACCGGGGAACAGTTCCATAGCGGTTTCAATACCGATAACATGACCGGGGTTGTGCAGGGGGGCGAGAGGGATGCAATCGCGGATGCCCTGCAAAACTTTTTCGTCAACTTCAACAGGCTCGAAGAAAAGCTCACCACCGTGAACAATACGGTGACCGATAGCTGCGATTTCAGCCTTGTCTTTTACAACGCCCTTGTCTGCATCGGTAAGCAGGTTGATAACTTCAACCATACCTTCCCTATGGGTGGGGAAAGGCTGTTCGGCAGTGTACTTTTCAGAAGTCTTGTAGCTGATGCTACCCATTTCTTCGCCGATACGTTCTACGATACCGGAAGCGAGATCGTCACCGGAAGACATGTCTAAGAGCTGGTATTTGATAGAAGAGCTACCAGCGTTGATAACTAAGATTTTCATTTTAAATAAGTCCTTTTTCGGCTGCTGCCTGAATTGCTGTGATTGCGACGGTGTTAACAATATCCGGAACAGTGCAGCCTCTGGAAAGGTCGTTCACAGGCTTGTTGAGTCCCTGAAGTACAGGGCCGATTGCGACTGACTGTTCGGCGGAGCGTTGTACAGCTTTATAGGTATTATTGCCAGTGTTAAGATCGGGGAAAATAAATACGGTTGCCTGACCGGCCACTTCACTGTCGGGAAGTTTAGTTTTCGCGACAGAAGGATCGATGGCGGCATCATACTGAATAGGCCCTTCGAGCTTCAATTCAGGATTGCGTTCCTTGGCAATTTTGACCGCTTCCTTGACTTTCTCAACATCAGCACCCTTACCGGACTGACCGGTGGAGTAAGACATGAGGGCCACGCGAGGCTCAACACCGAAGATCTTAGCAGTTTCGGCAGAGTTCAGTGCGATCTCGGCCAACTGTTCCGCATTGGGATTCGGGTTAACTGCGCAATCGCCGAAAACAAGAACCCTATCTTTCAGGCACATCAGGAAGACACTGGATACAATGGACGCACCGGGCTTGGTCTTAATGAACTCAAAAGCGGGACGGATGGTCTGTGCGGTTGTGGTAACAGAACCTGAAACCATACCGTCTGCGTCGCCCTTCTGAACCATCATGGATGCAAAGTAAGTGGGGTCCAGCATGCGGTCACGGGCGTCAGACATACGGATGCCCTTGTGCTCGCGAAGCTTGTAGTAGGTTTCGCAATAATCATCGAACTGAGGCGCGGACTCGGGGTCGAGGATACGCACATCGTTCATTTCAAGGCCGAGCTGGGAAATCTTTCCAGCGATTTCATCAGCCTTACCGAGCAGGACGATATCGGCAACACCACGACGGGTAAGCATATCAGCTGCACGCAGAACCCTTTCGCCAGTTCCTTCAGGAAGGACGATAGTCTGCTTGTTGGCTTTGGCTTTCTGAACCAGCTTGTACTCGAACATCTTGGGAGTAACTTTGCTGGACTTGCTGGTGATCAAACGGTGTCTCAGCTCATCTGTCTTCACGCTGGCTTCAAAAGTACCCAGAGCGGAGGCTGTCTTGCGCTGATCGTCAGGATCAATTCTTCCGTACAATTCACTCAGCAGCTGAGTGGTACGGTAGGTATTGGTAGAGACGGAAAGGATGGGAGTGGGAACACCGGTCCAACCTTCGATCAAACGGTGTACACTTGCACTGGGCTGAAGTCCGCCGGTAAGCAGGATACCGGAGATATCCGGGAAAGAGCTTGAAAGACGGGAGGCCAGTGAGCTCAAAATAATATCAGAGCGGTCACCGGGAGTGATGATCAGACTGCCGTCTTCAATGTACTCAAGGAAGTTGCCGATACGCATAGCAGCGATGACGTAGTCATCAACAAGAGTATCAAGCCTTCCATGACCGTAAAGAACAGCACCGTCCAACCATTTGCGGACGTCGTTCATGCTGGGGTTACCCAGACTTTCGTTTTCATCAATACCGTAAACGAGGAGTTCCTGCGAACATCTGGTCTTGCATTTGATGCTGGACAGAATCTCATTTTTCTCATCATCAGTTGCGGTGAGCCTGTTGATGATTGCGGCGACGGTGTCTACGCCTTTGTCTTCGAGAGCATCGATAACGAGCTGAGTAGAAGCGATAATGTCGTCAGCGGTCTTCCCTCTTCCATTTGCAACAAGAAGAACGGGGCAGCTGAGGTTGGCGGCGATTTCCGCATTGATGTCGAACTCGAAGTTCTGGTCTTTACCCTGAAAGTCGGTTCCTTCACAAAGCACGAAGTCATACTTCTCTTCAAGCTGGCTGTACTTGTTGAGAATATTCTCCAGCAGCAAAGAGTGTTTGCCGCTGTTGATGAGTTCCCTTGCTTCCTTCAAGGTGTAGGCATAAGTATCCTCATAACTGATATCCAGTTTGAAATGTTCCATGATCAGATTGATATCGTGATCACGGGCACCGGTCTGGTTATCATTAATGATGGGTCGGAAGATGGCTACGTGCTGCAGGTCTCTTAGCAACAGTTGCATCACGCCCAGAGCAATGGCAGATTTACCGCTCTTCTCTTCGGTGGCAGTGATGTAAAGGTTTTTAGACACTGGGATTATCTCCTGTGTAGAGCGTGAACGGCTGGAACCTTCAGAGCCGCATTTGAAGAGTTCACGCATTTTCATTAAGTTTTTATTGGGCCGGACGTTACTAAACTGTCCTACTAACCCGAAAATTCATCCAACCAATCCCTATTTGAACTGTTTTTGTTGAAGTAGTCCAGAATGAAATCATTCTGGACTACTTTCGTATACTACTTCAGGGAATCGGCGTAGATTTCAAGGACGTGTTTTACCTCTACTCCACCACCGGTCTGGGACAGCATATCGCCGAGCTGCATCATGCATGCAGGGCAACCTGTTGCCGCAACCTGTGCACCGGCGTCGCGGACGTTACCCGCCTTACGCTCACCGATACTCTTGGAGAGGTCGTAGTGGTAAAGGTTGAAGGAACCGCCGCAGCCACAGCAACGGTTAGCTTCGTTCATTTCCTTGAACTCGTAACTTTCGTTACTCTTCAGCAAGGCACGGGGCTGTGCGGTAACACCAAGAGATTTAGAAAGGTGACAGGGGTCGTGGTAGGTAACGACTTTTCCGCCCTTCTTGGGTTCCGCAGGAGCCTTAACGCCCACGATATCAACGAGGAATGCGTTAATGTCCATGGTCTTAGCTGCGAGATCCTTAACTTTTTCTACGAAAACAGGATCTTCGTTATCAATCATCTTAGGCCATGTTTCATGAAGTGTGGCTGTGCAGGTAGCACAGGGAGTCACCAGATAATCAAAAGTTCCGTCTTCGAAAGCTTTGATATTCTGTTTCATGAGGGTAACCATGGTATCAGCATCACCGGAAGCCAGTGTGGGGATACCGCAGCAGGCCTGCCCCTTGGGCAAGAAGATTCCAACACCGTGGTGTTCCAGAATCTTGATTGCTGCATGACCAACATTGGGGAACATTTTGTCCACAACACAGCCGGGGTAGAAAGCTACCTTGAGGCCGCTCTTACCGCGGGGGCTATCCAGTTCAGGATAATCCTTACGGAAAGGCTTTTTGGCCAGAGGCATGAAGTGACGTTCACCAAGGAGCGGATTCAGCATGGCACAGCTTGCTGCACCGGAGGCTTTGTCGGCAATCTTTGCAAACGGGCCCTGAAACTTCGCGCTCATCTCGGTCAGAGTGTTAAAAAGCTTGGGACGAGTAAGCAGTCCCTTGAAGATCATCTTCTTGGCCGGAGAAAGTCCCTTGTAGGAGGTAACAATAACACGGGCCTTCATGAAGATGTCCATGATCTTAACGCCGGACGGACAGCTGGCTGCACAGGAACCGCAAAGCAGACACCTGTTCAGCTTTTCGTTAACCTGATCAGCGTCTTTGACCATTTCATGGGCAAGTTTCTCCAGAAGAGCGATCTTGCCGCGGGTCACGTCAGCTTCCTGCATGGTTTCGGCGAATACAGGACATACAGCCTGACACATACCGCACTTCATGCAGGCGACCATCTGGTCATCCAGCTCCATGAGATTTTGAGCTAATTGCTTAAGATCTTCCATCCTAGACGTCTCCGATGATCTTGGTGGGATTCAGGATGCCTTTCGGATCAATAGCCCGCTTCATTTTCAGGGAGTACTCAAGGGTAGCCTTGGAAGTTTCTTTTTCCATCCACTTGGATTTTGCCATACCGATGCCGTGTTCGCCGGACAGGGTTCCTTTAAGGGAAAGGGCAACGTCAAAGATTTCATTAACCGCTTCTTCAACACGGTGGAACTCTTCCTTGTTTCTGTTGTCACACAGGATGGTGGGGTGAAGGTTACCATCACCGGCATGACCGAAGGTTCCGATGTCGATTTTGTATTTCTGAGCAATCTTTTCCAGGCCTTCCATCATTGCAGGAATCTGGGAACGAGGCACAGTGGCGTCTTCAAGAACGGTAGTCGGTTTCGCGCGAGCAAGAGCAGGCAGAGCGTTACGACGTGCGGTCCAGAGAGCTTCACGCTCTTCAGCGGTTTCTGCCATCTTAACTTCGTTGGCACCGCATTTCTTACAAATATTAACAACCTTTTCAGCATCTTCGATAACTTCAGCCTGATGGCCGTCAACTTCGATAAGCAGAATTGCGCCAGCATCAGTGGGCAGTCCGGCCTTGGTGAAGTCTTCCACGTAACGGATGGTGGAATTATCAAGGAATTCGAGAGTACAAGGCACAATGTGGTTCGCGATGATGGAAGCAACGGTTTCGGATGCTTTGTGAACATCGGGGAACACAGCCATCATAGCTTTGGATGCTTTCGGCGGCGGAACGAGCTTGAGGATGATGTTGGAGAACACACCCAGAGTACCTTCGGAAGCAACCATAAGACCGGCAAGGTTGTAGCCGGTTACACATTTAACGGTGCGGGAACCGGATTTGATCAGGTCACCGTTTACATCATAGAAATCCATGCCCATGACGTAATCTTTGGTAACACCGTATTTAAGTCCGCGGAGTCCGCCTGCGTTCTCAGCAACGTTACCACCGATGGTGGAAACTGCCTGGGAACCCGGATCCGGGGGATAGAAAAGTCCTTTAGCGGCAACCTGAGCTGCGAACTGCGCGGTTACAACACCGGGTTCTACTACTGCGTAGAGATCCTGCTCATTGATTTCGAGGATTTTATTGAGACCGTTGGTCAGAACAACAACTCCGCCGGGGTGGGGAATGGTACCGCCGGAAAGGTTTGTTCCTGCGCCGCGAACGGTCATGGGCAGGCCATGTTCATTACAGAGTGCGGTAACGGGGCCGATCTGCTCGGTAGTAGTAGGCTTGATTACGAGTGAGGGCACCTGGGGATCGAGTACCGCGGAATCGTAAGAATATGCATGGAGGTCAGCTTCTTCGTGCATGACATTTCCAGCACCTACAATCTTTTCAAAGTCTTTTGCTAATTTAGCGTTGGACATGTTTTTTTTGCTCCTGAATCTAAAAAACAATCATTTATAAAACAAACCCGGACAAATTAAACTCTCAGGACCGGAGCCGTCTCCGGTCCTGAGGGGGACGTTATTTAATTAGTACAATCCGGGGAGGAATACGAAGGACATGAGAGACACAACAACACCTACTACGAGACCGTAGAGCAGGAAGGGCCATACGGTACGCTTAAGGATCTGGCCTTCCATACCGGAGAGACCTACAACCGCACATGCTGCAACGATGTTGTGGATACAAATCATGTTACCCATTGCGCCACCAACACCCTGAGATGCAACGATGAGCTGGCGGGGCAGGTCAAGTTTAGCAGCTACGCCCCACTGGAATTCAGCGAAGAGCAAGTCGGATACAGTGTTGGAACCGGTGATGAAGGAACCGAGACCACCAACAAAGGATGCGAACATGGGCCAGGTCTGACCAGCGATACCGGATACGGCTTCAGCCAATGCCAGAGGCATGGACATGTAGCCATTGGGGTTAAGTGCTGCATCAGCAATACCGGAACCGCGGAAGATGGAGACCAGTGCTACGGAGAAGAACAGCGCGATAGTGGGGTTCTTCATTTTTGCAATAGCTTCTTTCCATGCGGTAGCAGCTTTAGCAGCAGGCATACCGTGAATAAAGATGGTCAGTACTGCAACGAGAGCGAAAGGAATAGTACCGGGGAGGTACAGAACTTTGATGGAGTTGTTTACGGATTCAAAACCGAGAATATTCTTAAAGGGAATTGCAACACCGGCGAGCATGCCTTTGAGGCCAAGCTCAGGGATACGGGTAACAACGAGGATGAGACCGATAAGAATGTAAGGAGTCCATGCTTTAAGCTGGCTCATGTGGGCTTTGAATTCACCGGAGTTTTCAGCGGAAACGGAACCGGTCCATTCAGCATCCCAAGTGGAGGGTGCGCCGAAGTCCCAAGTCTTTTCAGGTACGCAGAAACCTTTTTTAGCACCAAGTACAGCAATGCCGAGACCAACGAGACCACCAAGCAGAGAGGGGAACTCAGGTCCGACAAACCATGCAGTGAAAAGGTAAGGAACGGTGAACGCGGTGGATGCGAAAAGAGAGAATTTCCATGCGCCGAAACCTTCAGACCAGCTCTTGTTTTCACCGAAGTAGCGAGTCATGAAGCCGAGCATGAAGATGGGCAGGAGGTAAATCATGGGAAGGTGCATTACGGTTGCCCACTGACCTACTACTGCGTCGAAAGCTTCCATGGAGTGAAAGTTCAGACCGGGAACAGCAGCGGCAACAGCCTGATCAACATAAGTGGTCAGGTATTTAAAACCGAGAATAACCGGAGTACCGACAGCACCGAAAGTTACGGGAAAAGAGTTGTATACCAGACACATTACAACTGCGCACAGAGGGGGGAACCCGAGGCTTAAGAGCAGCGGAGCTGCCAGAGCTGCGGGTGTACCAAAACCTGCGGCACCTTCAATGAATGCGGCAAACAGGTAACCGATGATCAGAACCTGTACGCGGCGGTCACGGCTGATACCCTGAAAACCGTACTGAATGGTTTCCATACCACCGGAATATTGCAGAGTGTATAGAATGATGATGGCCCCGAAAACAATGATCAGGACGCCGATAGCAGTGATAAAACCGTGAACGGTAAGAGCTGCAACATAAGATGCGGGCAGGTTCCAGACGGCAATTGCGCCTGCAACAGCAGAGAGCCATGCAACGGGCATAGCTTTAGTAGCGGGCCAGCGCAGGCCGACCATGAGTACCAATGCCAGTACGATCGGGATGATCGCAACGAGGGCTAAAATTCCTACAGACATGTTTCCTCCTTAAAAGCAAAAGAATCACTTTTGTTCTTGCCGCACTCTGACGAAAACACTTTCATCATACCACATAAGTACGGCATAGGCTCAACGTTTTTTTTAAAGTCTGCTGAAATGACTTCTGCCCTGCCCTCCTCTTGCTACGAGACCTTCCACAATTCGCAGAGAGAGGGGGTGCTGCGGACGGGCACCTGTGCAGGCCCGTCCGCAGGCGCGGGTGGTGCTATTTGCTTCCGCTGTAATCAGCTTCAGCCATATATTTCAATATTTCATACCGTTCGTTGTAATCTTTTTCGATTTTCGCGCGGTATTCTTTGGATGCTTCGGGGTTGAGACGCTCGAGCAGGCCGTAGCGGTTTTCGCCAGCCATGAACTCCTGCATGGTTCCGTCAGGAGCTTTGGACTCCAGAACGAAGGGGTTCTTGCCTTCGTCAGCAAGCAGGGGGTTGAAGCGGTACAGAGGCCAGTAACCGGAATCTACTGCCAGCTTCATTTCGAGCTGGGTCTTGCCCATACCCTTGCGGATACCCTGGTTGATGCAGGGAGCGTAGCAGATTACGAGAGAAGGACCGGGGTAAGCTTCTGCTTCCTGGATTGCCTTCATGAACTGCTGCTTGTTTGCGCCCATGGATACGGATGCAACGTATACGTAACCGTAGCTCATCATCATGCGGCCGAGGTCTTTCTTGCCGGTGCTCTTACCGCTGGCAGCAAACTTGGCGATGGAGCCGAGAGGTGTTGCCTTGGAGGACTGACCACCGGTGTTGGAGTATACCTCAGTATCCATTACGAGGATGTTGATGTCGCGACCGGAAGCGAGCACGTGGTCAACACCGCCGAAGCCGATGTCGTATGCCCAGCCGTCACCACCGAATACCCAGAGGGATTTCTTGGTGAAGAGGTCTTCCATCTCAGTAATTTCAGCCAGAACTTCGGTCTGGGGAACGGAGTAAACACCGTCCAGAACTTTCTGACCGAACTCTTCAGAGAGAGCTGCGTTATCTTTATTTTCAAGCCAGCCCTTCATGTCAGCTTCGAGTTCAGCGGGAACGCCTGCTTCGATAGCTTCGCCAACGAGGTCAGCCAGTTTTTCACGGCGGTGGGAAACACCCATTTCAAGGCCGTATCCGAACTCAGCTGCATCTTCGAACAGGGAGTTGCCCCAAGTGGGACCGTGACCGTTCTTGTTGGTGCAGTAAGGAGTGGTCGGAGCGGATGCACCCCAGATGGAGGAACAACCGGTGGCGTTTGCAATGATCATGCGTTCGCCGAAGAGCTGGGTGATAGCTTTAACGTAGGGAGTCTCACCACAACCGGAACATGCGCCGGAGAATTCCATCAGCGGACGCTGGAACTGAGAACCCTTAACAGTGGTTCTGCTCATGAGGGTGTCCTTCTCAGGAATGGTCATGGCAAAATCAAGGTTGGGAACTTCAGTGCCGAGCTGGGAAGCGGTGGGCTTCATAACCAGCGCGGTCTCTTTTGCGGGGCAGATATCTGCGCAGTTACCGCAACCGAGGCAGTCCTGAGCGTAAACCTGCATGCGGTATTTGAGACCTTTGATCTCTTTACCCTTTGCATCGATGGTTACGAAAGACTCAGGAGCTTCTTTCAGTTCTTCTTCAGTTACGAGTACGGGACGAATTGCTGCGTGCGGGCAGACAAATGCACACTGGTTACACTGAATGCAGTTTTCAGGCAGCCATTCGGGAACGTTGATAGCAACGCCGCGTTTTTCGAACTGAGCAGTGGAAAGAGGGAAGAGGCCGTCAGGCTCAAAAGCGGAAACAGGCAGGTTGTCACCTTTCTGAGCAAGGATGGGACGGACAACATCAGTGATGAAAGCCGGCTCATCAGATACGGCCGCCTCTCCTTCAGTGAGGTCTTTCCAAGATTCGGGAACATTGATTTCAACAAGGTTGGCAACAGCCTGATCAACAGCAGCATTGTTCATGTTGACGATCTTGTCGCCCTTCTTGCCGTATGCTTTTTTGATGGACTCTTTGAGGTACGCAACTGCGTCTTCAAAAGGAATAACATCAGCAAGCTTGAAGAATGCAGTCTGCATAACCATGTTGATGCGACCGCCGAGACCTACTTCAGCTGCAATTTTAACAGCGTCAATGGTGTAGAACTTGAGGTTCTTCTCAGCGATAGTGCGACGCAGTTCTGCGGGAAGTTCCTTCTCCATGTCTTCAGCAGACCAAGGGGAGTTAATCAGGAAGCTTCCGCCTTCTTTGATGCCTTCGAGCAAATCGTACTGATGTACGTAGCTGGAGTTGTGGCAAGCAATGAAGTCAGCGCTGGTTACCAGATAGGTGGACTGGATAGGATTGTCGCCGAAACGCAGGTGGGACATGGTGATACCGCCGGACTTCTTGGAGTCGTAAGCAAAGTATCCCTGTGCGTACATGTCGGTTTTGTCACCGATGATTTTAATAGCCTGCTTGTTTGCACCGACAGTACCATCAGCACCGAGACCCCAGAATTTACACTGAACAGTTCCTTTAGGAGTGGTGTCCATTTCAGGACCTACTGCGAGGGAAGTGTTGGTAACGTCATCTTCAATACCGACGTTGAAGTGGTTCTTGGGACCAGCTGCTTTCATGTTGTCGAACACGGATTTAACCATGTTGGGGCGGAACTCTTTGGAACCGAGACCGTAACGGCCGGCGGTAACAACGGGGTTCATGCCGCTTTCCATGAATGCGGTACAGATGTCCTGATACAGAGGATCGCCGAGGGAGCCGGGCTCTTTGGTGCGGTCCAGAACAGTGATGTTGGTGGTAGTTGCGGGGAGTACATTGAGGAAGTACTCGGTGAGGAAGGGGCGGTACAGACGTACTTTGATGAGACCCACTTTTTCACCGTCGGCAACGAGCTTGTTGACGACTTCTTCAATGGCTTCACAGCCGGAACCCATGGCAACGATGACTCTTTCAGCTTCTTCGTGGCCCACGTAGTCGAAAGGCTTGTAGTAACGACCGGTGAGATCGCCGACTTTCTTCATGCAGTTGGTAACGATAGCAGGAAGCTGATCGTAGAAACCGTTAGCTGCTTCACGAGCCTGGTAGTAAATATCGGGGTTCTGTGCAGTACCGCGAATGGAAGGATTCTCAGGATTCATTCCTCTAGAACGGAAAGCTGCAACTGCATCCCAGTCAACCAGAGATTTCATGTCGTCGTAATCGATGACTTCGATCTTCTGGATTTCGTGAGAAGTACGGAAACCATCGAACATGTGCAGGAAAGGCACGCTGGATTCAATGGATGCGAGATGGGAAATAAGGGCGATGTCCATACATTCCTGTACAGAACTGGATGCCAGCATCGCGAAACCGGTCTGGCGACAGGCCATTACGTCCTGATGATCACCGAAGATGGAAAGTGCCTGTGCAGCGATTGCGCGGGCGGAAACATGAAAAACACCGGGAAGAAGTTCGCCGGAAATTTTGTACATGTTGGGGATCATAAGCAGGAGACCCTGCGATGCAGTATAAGTAGAAGTAAGCGCGCCTGCTGCGAGAGCACCGTGAACGGCACCGGCAGCACCAGCTTCAGACTGAAGCTGTTTTACGTTGAGGACCTGACCGAAGATGTTCTTACGGCCCTGCGCTGCCCATTCTTCAGCAACTTCACCCATGGTGGATGAAGGAGTAATGGGATAGATGGCAGCGGTGTCACTCATCGCGTAGGAAACGTGAGCGGTAGCTGTGTTACCATCCATAGTTTTCATGTTCTTAGCCATTAAAAAAGCTCCTTAAGAGAATTAATGTAATAACCTCACCGAGTAATTAAAAACCTTGCAAAAACAATCGGAACCCACGGCGCAAGGTTGAACACTCACATAAGCCCTAGTTATCAATTTGCGTGCCAAGTTTCGGAAACCGCATAAAGACAAGGAGATTCAGTCACTTAAAGAACTTTTGTCTTTGCTCTTAATAGTAACCGCTCATTTTTTGTCCGAAATTTAAGACAAATAAACCGTCTTTAAAATTTCATTTTCCCGTTACTGAACTAAAACATTGGTACAAAAGCCCGCACCCCAACGATTTCAGCCCAGAGCACACAAAAAAAGCCTTGTCCTCAAAAAAAGACAAGGCTTAGTCTTAAAAACCAGACTGAACACTTATTCAATGATTATATAGTGACGCACATTTCACATCAAGCACTCACTTACGTTAATCATTTATTCCATGTTTCTTCAGCAATGCATAAAAATGTGAACGTGAAAGACCTGATATTTTAAGGATTGTAGCTGTTTCTCCGGCATATCTAAGCAGCAGTTCTTCAAGATATTTCTTCTCAGCCATGCCCTTAAAAATTTTAAGAGGAGGCAACTCTCCGGTGAGGATATTCGACACAGTATTGTCAAAGACTGAATTGCGGTTCAACTCAGGAGTGTCTTTTTTTTCAGACACTGAATTGGCTACAGATTCAGTTGGAATATCCTTCAAAGAGACACTTCCGCTTTTCTTGAGATTATACTTAGCCAATTTAATACGCAGGTTATCAGAAAGGTGCATTGCGTAAATGGTATTTCCAGACCCTGAAGCCACAAAAGCCTGCTCAACTATATTAAACAACTGCCGCACGTTACCGGGCCAATCGTAGTTCTCGAGCACTTCATAAAAATCAGAACTGGCAACCTTGGGCGGAACACCGTACTGCAAGCTGAGCCGTGAGAGATGAAAAGCAGTCAGTTCGCGAATATCCCCTTCTCTAGCTCGCAATGGCGGCAGATGAATGTGGATAGTCTGAATACGGTAAAGGAGATCCTGCCTGAACTCACCACGAGCGACCATGGATTCAAGGTCACGGTTGGTTGCGGCGATAAGCCTGAAATCACTTTTAAATTCTTTATTCTCACCCACCGGGCGATAAGTACGCTCCTGCAAAACCCTAAGAAAAGACTTCTGCACCGAGATCGGCATCTCCCCTACCTCATCAAGAAACAAGGTCCCTTTATCAGCCAGCGGAATAAGTCCCTTGCGGTCGGCCTGTGCTCCGGTAAAAGAACCGCGTTTGTGCCCGAAAAGAGTGCTCTCCACCAACGTCTCGGTCAAAGAGGCACAGTCGACCACCACAAAATTATTCACAGAACGTCTAGAATTCTCGTGAATGGTCTGGGCGAAAAGTTCCTTACCGGTCCCGGTCTCACCGTTGACAAGTACGTTGGCATCTGAACCGGATGCATGGGCAACCAGATCATAACAATCTTTTATTTCAGTACTTTTCCCAACAATATTATCAAGAATCAAAGCCACGCATTGAGCTTTGTTCTGTTTCTCATTGTGAAATTCAAGTGCGCGACGCATGGAAAGTGTTATCTGCTTCACTGACGATGGCTTAACCAAAAAATCCCAGGCCCCGCCCTGAATAGCCAGTTCCGCTCCATCTGCATCACCCTTCCCGGTCAGGATGATCACTTCAGGGCTACCGGAGGAATCCTTAACCTGCTGCAAATAATCGAGACCATTACCATCAGGTAATGAAATATCTAAAAAGACAAGATCAAAGTCAGAGCCCTGAACCTTGGAAAGACCGTTCCGCAGATTGTAAGCACTGACAGACTCATGCCCGGTTCGGGCAATAAGACTCTCAATTGTTTCACAGACCTGCACATCATCGTCTATAATCAGAATTCTACCCATCTATGTTCTCCGTCGAAGACAGAACTTCTCGAATCGCGTCAGCTATCGTTATTTTATTATAAGGCTTCATCAAAACTTTCCTGACACTCTTAACATCATATTCAACATCGGCCACGTAACTAAGCACATTGCGCCTGCCGGAAACAACCAGAATAGGCAAGTCCGGGGCCACATCCTGAACCATGCGGGCCAGCTCTAGCCCGTTAGTATGCGGCATATCGTAGTCGGTTATCATCAAATCAAATCGTCCGGGCTCGTCAACAATCAAGTTAAACGCTTTCTCCGGGGAAGCAAGAGGCGTGACCATATAGCCGAGACTTTCCAGAATACGGGGCGTGGTCTCCAACTGATCCTCATCATCCTCAACAAAAAGGATATTCTCCTGACCCATGGGCAGTGCCCCGTAAATCTTGCGAGCAGTATCACGCAGCTGCCCTTGTACCGGAAGGAAAATCTCAAAACAGGTCCTCACTTCCGGGGTACTGCTCACTGAAATTCCGCCGCCATGACCTTTAATCAAGCCATGTACAACAGCCAAGCCCAGTCCGGTACCTTCGGCTTTGCCTTTGGTGGTAAAGAATGGATCGAAAATTTTATCAAGTATTTCAACAGGTATTCCCGGACCATTATCCGCAATTTCCAGTCTTAAATAGATACCGGGAGCCACACGCATGAACTGGGCCTGCTCATCCTCGACTTCAACAGTGGTCAGAGTTACATCTATGCTTCCGCCCCTACCCTTCAAAGAATGGAAAGAGTTTGTACACAGGTTCATGATAACCTGATGGATCTGGGTCGGGTCGGCCATAACATGCGGCGCGCCTTCCGGAACATTGGCTGATACTCGAATATTCCGCGGCAGGGAAGCCTTAATAAAATCCACGGTTTCCTTCACAACTTCGCCGATATCAGTGGCCTTAAATCCCTCCTGCGATGGGCGGCTGAAAGTCAGGATCTGCTTGACCACCCGGCTACCACGCTGGGCTGCCTTGATGGCCCGGTCAAGATCCTTCCAAGTGATGGTCCCTTTCTCAATATCACTTAAGGCAAGTTCCACCGAATTCATAATAGAAGTAAGGATATTGTTGAAATCGTGGGCAATTCCACCTGCAAGCGTCCCGATAGCCTCCATCTTCTGAGACTGAAGAAGCTGTTTCTCAAGGTTGACCTTACGGGTTACGTCTTCGGCGGTGGAAAGGGTTCCCACAACCTCCCCTTTTTCATTGTAAAGGGGCACCTTGTTTATCTCCAGCCAGACCGGGTCGTCACCTTCACGGATCAGGGACCAGTTAATCCCCATACGCGGTTTACCGGACTGGAGCACCTTCTTATCCCAGACCGCGGCCTGCTCCGCAAACCTTCGGTGAACCTCAACCTCCGAGTCAGTCAAGCCCACCAATGCCCATGGCGAACCAAGCCCGAAAAAGTCAGTAAAAGAATGGTTGGCACCCAAATAGCGCTGTTTCTTATCTTTCCAGCAAATCAAAAGCGGGATGGTATCCATGAGGATTTCCTGAAAAGAAAGCTGGGCTTTGATACGTTTTTCCACTTTACGCCGCTGCAAAATAGAAATGACCAGCATGACCAAAATCATACTCAATCCGAGAATAGAAACGATGATGGTCCAGAAAACCTGTTTATCCAGTTTGTAAAAATAATCCGGTTCGTTAATTATAACGCTGTCTTCAGGAAGCAAATCACTGCTGAGATTGAACCGCTCCAGCACGTTATAATCAAACATGTAATATTCGTTGGTGGCTTTGACCACCCTCTGCTTCGGCATTTCTCCGGTCTTGAGTACATGCAGTGCCATCTCCGCGGCCTTGCGGCCCTGATCATTACCGGAGAGCAGCTTACCGCCTACAATGCCATGCCCAAGCAGAAATTCCCAAACACTGAAAATCATCACCGGAGAATTCTGATAAATTATATTGAGTACTTCTTCCGAAGATAAGAGTTCGCCATGTGCACCTTTGTAAAAAGGGGTAAAAAGCAGGACCTCGTTCTTAGTCATAGTCCGTGAATTAGCCAGCAAATCCACCAGCGGCATGTCATTCCAATATTCGAAATTCAAAATACCTTTAAACAGCGGCTCCACTTTTCTGATCTGTTCCCTGATGGCACGCGAAGTAACAGACTGGTCACCGACTACAACGACCTTGTCCACATTGGGATTAATATTAAGGGCAAGATCGATATTATCCTTGATATCCGGATTCTCCAGAACCCCGCAATAGTTATCCAAACCTTTGATCAATTCAGGGCGGAAGTCATTAATTCCGCAAAAAATTACAGGCACACCGGGAAAGAAAGTATCCCGGTAGCGAAGCATGAAATTAAGGGCGTTATTATCAGATACAACAATGGCTGAAAATTTATACTTCTGATATTTAAAGACATAGTAGGAATGCAGGATTTCCATGAAATCCATTTCCTTAAATCGCTTTGTATCCATGTATTCAATATGCAGGTCAATATTCAGCCCGCTTTTTGAAAAAGATTTGCGCACACCATCCAGTATATCATCAGACCACCTATAGCCGTTCTGATAAGAATTAAGGTAAAGGACATTGCGCTTCTCACTTTCAGCCAGAGCTACAGAAGATAAAAATATGCTTATAATTAGAAAGGTTATAGTGAATATCTGTTTCACTTTCCATGTTCTCCGGTTAATATACTTAAATGCAGGGGTGAAGCCGGGATATTATCAAATGTTCTCCCTCAGAGGCTTCCCTGTCCAGCTTTTACAATATACAAGAAACGTACCGTAATGAGTATAATTTCACGTCATCTGCATATGTTATAATTCAAAAACTTCCAATTCTGGAGAAAAAAATGAAAAAAATCATTATCTTCATTCTCATCCTGTGCAGCACCCCCCTTACACTGCTTTTCGGAGCTTCAAGTAAACTGGACAATCCGGCCCAGCCGCAAATTAATCCGGTTCAAGTTACTCTTGTAAGTGAATTGGAAGGCCCACAGGCAAATGAAGCTGTAGATTTATCACAAATAAAACTTAAATATCGTGGTACCCTGCTCCTGAACAGCCCGCATCCGGCTTTCGGGGGCTTTTCCGATCTGCTGGTCAGCAAAGACCGCAAAACCTTTCTAGCTGTATCTGATATGGGGTTCTGGCTGAAAGGCTCATTACTTTACAAGCCTGACGGCTCTTTAAAAGCGGCTCGAAACAAAGCTGAATTAGGGCAATTGCTCAACACCAAGGGCAAAACCTTTACCGTTAAGTATGATGCTGATGCCGAAGCCCTATGCCGTGCTCCGGGGTCCGGCTATCTTGTGGCCTTTGAACGGGTCCACCTTATTAACCGTTACCATACAGATAAAAAGCTAGATCTCTCCGGAAAAGCAACCGCCCTGCCTCTGACGAAACAACTGAAAAATTCACCCTTGAACGGTGGCATTGAAACCATGCTCCTGCTCCCGGATAATACTCTTTTCGCACTCACCGAAGGGGATGATTCAGCAGGCCCGCTTTCCGAAGCCGCGCTGCTAAAAGAAGGCAAATGGGTCAGCTTTAAATACCAACGCAACTCCAGCTACCGTCCGACCTCAGCAGGCAACCTTAACGGCAACAAAATCCTTATTTTAGAGCGTCGGTATGACGGCCCCGGAACGTTGGGAATACGCTTTAGCACCATTAAAAAAACAGATCTGAAAGAAGGGGCTATACTTAAGCCTGAATTGTTTTGTGAAATAGATCTCCCCATTCCCCGCGATAATTATGAGGGTATGGACATTATTTCAGACCCGAACGGCAGACAATGGATTTACATCATTTCGGATGATAATTTCTCTCCGCTTCAACGGACCTTATTAAGTTTATTCGAGCTGAACAATTGACCTCGAATTAATCGTTATATTCTATATCCCTAGGCACGCGGTTACAATTTTAAATTATTTATTTCAACTAGTTACAACTAAAATAAAATACACAAACAATTCAAGAGGATCGGATTTTTATCCATTTATTTTGCTCTTAACCGTTGTTTTGTTTGTCGACAGAGGTTATCTTCTTAATAGGTATAAATTATATTTAACCAATGGAGAAAGCCATGAAACAAAGCAAGCACCCGGAAAAGAAGCCCAAAATCACGGCCTGCCCAATCATGAAACTCAAGGACAAAAACGATCTGTTCATGATCTCAAATGACAACTGGAATACCCAAGACAGCCGTACCTTCATTATGAATGCGGATTTCCGCCAGATGGATTCAGCAAGAGACAATAAATAAATTGTCTTTAACCGTCTTCCCGCCTCTTCTCAAAAAACAGACACAATCACATTGGCCGCCCCCCCCTTTGAAACTAATCCTTAAAGGGGGGATGAAGGCAAAAGAAAAGCACCCTGCCCGTTGGGCAGGATGCTAAAAGATATACTAGTTTCTAAAAGCAGTTAGAAATTTTTGTTGATTGCAGCAAGAATTCTTCGGGAAGCATTCTCATCGCCAAGGATACCGTACCTTACGGTCACTTCAGTTACCTTTGTAGACACATAGGTAAAATCAATAGAGACATCTTTATCAACATCAACAGCCTTTATGGAAGCATCGCTGAGTCTTTTCTTTTTCTCTTTCACCTTTAAACCAAGGCTCTGACAGCCCTTAAGCGCAGCCTGATATGTACTGCCCAGATCGGCATTAAATTTCTGTTTAGCCTGACCGGTCACATAAACATAGGTGCCACCTGCTGCCGCTCCGCCAAGAACGATAGCTGCACACCCCGAAAGGGCCACGCACATGGAAAAAACAAGGCAGAGTGCTAAAATTCTATTCTTAAGCATAATGAAACTCCTTGGCATAAGCATTTGCTAACTTAGTTATCCTCTCACCTGAAACGGGTCAACACCTCCCTGCTTAAAAAGTGATCACACATAAAATTATGTTCCGCCAACGGGAGCACTCACACTTATTCTCATTTCATTTTCTGGAGATTAAAAACTATTTCATTACGAAATACGAAATCTCGATTCACAAATAATAACCAACAACAATTTCACCCCCTTCTAAGTCACGCAAAACAGCCATCTACCCGCACAATAATTGCTATTCTGCAAAATCATCAACTACTCACTTGCTTGACAGATAAATCTCTTACAGGCAGATTAGCCTTGTTTTGGGCATATTTGTGACATGTCCAAAATTCAAAATAGACTCAAACACTGCGTAAAACGCAATAAATTTATCATAAAGTAATCTTCAGGTGTTAGCATGAAAATCGGCTGCATAGGACCTTCCGACTCCATCAGGCTTGTTAAAGAAGTCACCGCCAGATGCTGCCCGGATATCACTCTGCTCACCTATATCAGAGAGCGGGCCGAAGACTCATGGGAAGTACTTGAACAGTGCCAGCGTGAAACCAGCGGAACTCTCTTTACCGGTATTGCGGTACAGGAAGGAGCCAAGGCCAGAGGGACTATAACCAACCCCTACGAGCACATCCAGCGCGGAGGATACAGTCTGCTGCGGGTCCTCTCGGAAATGAACCGCAAGGGCATAAAGTCCGGCAGACTCAGTATCGACGTAGTCAATGATGACATTTTGGTGGAAGTTGTACGCGAATTCGGTGTTGAACTCGAAAACATTCACTCCATGCCCTTTGCCCTGCACCTGAGCGAACAGGAATATTTCGACCGCCATGTGGGGCTTTACGAATCCGGCAAAGTTGAGGCCATCGCCACCGGATTCGGATACGTATACACCGAATTGAAAAAACTGGGATTGCCGGTCTTCAGGCTTTACGCCAGCACCTTGCAGATCAGAGATTCGCTGACCCGGTTGACCGGGAGAATCAAAAACCTGAGTCTCCGCTCTGCCGGAATAGCCATTCAGCTCATCAAATTGAAATCCATCACCCGCAGTTCCATCAACCAGTATGACGATATGAAAAACGGCGGCAGGTTCTACCTTGAACTCCTCGAATATGTCCGGACCATTCAGGGCAGCCTCTTCAATTTCGGAACTGAGGAATACGTAATTTTCGCCACCCGCGGACTGATCGACAGCTCACCGCACCGGGATCATTTTGAAAGACTGCTCAGCTGGGGACGTGAGCGCAATATAATTTTTTCTTCCGGCATCGGTATCGGGGCCACCGCTTTTGAGGCTGAGAAATCAGCCCGCAAAGCTCTGGATAACGCCGCAAAACTCGACAAAGGAGGCCTTTTTGTTGTCGAGGGCACCCAGATACGCGGCCCCATCGGTGAGGAAGATGAGCTGGAGTACAGCACCCATGTCGTTGATGACAGGTTGCTTGAAATGTCGAAAAAAATAGGCATCAGCCCCAGCTATCTGGATAAAATCAGATCCCTTATGGACAAAGCCCGCAAGGATACTTTTGATTCATCAGACTTTGCTGCCTGCCTCGGAATAGGTGAGCGCAGTGCACGCAGGGTACTGAAAAAGTTTCTCGACAGCGGTTTTGCCGAAATCCACGGCAGGGAAGTGGCTAATCAGGTAGGTCGTCCTAAAAAGATGGTCCGCTTGTTGATTTAAGGGAGTCTGTTTTTTTGGCGGAATTTCGGACATATTTGTGTCGTGTCCGAAACACAATTATGGTCTTGCCTGAAAAGGCATTTTGTTCAACAACTTTCCGGCTGCCCATGCAGCCAACTTCAGTGGAGTGTTTTATGAATGAAGCTGTGAAAAATGTAAAATTGCACCTTGTGGTTCTGGCCCTAGTTGTAGTTTCAGAACTCATAGGAATTATGACTTTCAAAGTAGGACCGGGCAAACTGGTTCTGCTGCCCATGCTTTACGCCATGTTCATGGGTATCTTCCTCGGCCCCAAATTCTTAAAGATCGTCAAGCAAAAGGATATGGTTCAGGCCAGTACTCTCGTAAGCCTGACCCTGCTCCTGCTCATGGCCCGTTACGGCACCCTTGTCGGTCCTAAATTCTATGAAATCCTTAAAGCCGGTCCCGCTCTGGTTCTTCAGGAATTCGGTAACATCGCGACACTGCTATTAGGTATTCCCATTGCCATGTACCTCGGCCTGAAACGCGAAACCATCGGAGCAGCCCACTCCATCGCACGTGAGCCTAACGTAGCCCTCATCGGCGATATTTACGGCCTCGATTCCGCTGAAGGGCGCGGCGTTATGGGCGTATATATCTGCGGAACCGTTTTCGGCACCATCTTCTTTGGGCTGATGGCTTCTTTTCTCGCAGCCTTTGAAATCTTCCATCCCTACGCACTGGCCATGGCATCCGGCGTGGGTAGCGCAAGTATGATGACCGCATCCGTGGGTAGTCTCAGTGCCGCATACCCGGCAATGGCTGAGCAGATTCAGGCTTTCGGCGTGGCAAGTAACACCCTGTCCGGAATTGACGGCGTATACATGTCCCTCATTCTGGCCCTGCCCATGTCCAACAAGCTTTACAACTACATCTACAAACTCAAGTACAAAACTGCTCCGGAGGCCGCGTAATGACTAAACAGCAAAACCTTATCGAATCAATTGCCGTTCTCATTCTCGTGAGCGTCATGGTTCTTATCGGTAACCATGTAGGCTTCAACAACAACATAGTGGAAGCCCTGCCCGGCATGGGCATCCTGCTTCTGCTCTGCGTTGCAGGTGTAGCCACCAATATGTTTGTATTTAAAAAAATTCCCTCTGTGCTCTTCGTCATCACTTACGGCGTAATTGTCAGCCTTCCGGGATTCCCCCTGTCCGAAACTGTTAACGCATACGTGGCCAAAGTTCATTTTCTGGCTCTGACCACTCCCATCCTCGCTTATGCAGGTGTAGCTATCGGTAAGGATCTCGACACTTTCAAAAAAAGCGGCTGGCGCATCGTTATCGTAAGTCTCTTCGTAATGATCTCCACTTACATCGGTTCTGCCGCCATCGCGCAGGGCGTGCTGAAATTCATGGGAGACATCTAGATGGCTTTGAATTCCGAAGTTCTAGCCCTTCTTGATGAAATGAAGGAGATCCGCCGGAATATCCATCGCCACCCAGAAGTGGGTCTTGATACGGTGGAAACCGCAAAGCTGATCAAGTCCAAGCTTGATGAATACGACATCCCCCATTCCGACTGCGGTGTTAATTCAGTTGTGGCTGAAGTAAAAGGTGGTGACGGTGACACCACTGTGGCCTTCAGGGTGGACTTCGACGCTCTGGAGATGTGCGAAGAAAACGACTTTGCCCACAAATCTCAGGTGGAAGGCAAGATGCACGCCTGCGGTCATGACGGTCACTGCACCTCTTTGATCGCCCTTGCTGCCTATCTCTCCAAGCACCGTGATTTTAATGGCACAGTGCTGCTTCTTTTCCAGTCCGGGGAAGAAGGATACGAGGGCGCGCTCAAGGTGATCGAAGACGGTTTCTTTGATAAATACAAAGTGGATTACATGTTCGGTTTCCATAACTGGCCCGGACTTGAAACCGGAAAGATTGCCGTCCACAACGGGGCCTGCATGGCTTCCGAGGACCGCTTTGAAATCCATGTAACCGGGAAAAGCGGGCATGCTTCCATGCCTCACGTGAGCAACGAACCCTTTGCCGCAGTAGCGGATATCATTAAAGGCTTGCAGTCCATTATAGTGCGCAAAGTGCCTTCCCATGAACGCGGTGTGATATCCATCACACAGGTTCATGGCGGCAGCATGCGCAACGGCATTCCCGACCGCGTAATGGTTCAGGGTAATGTACGGACCTGCAACGAAAAGGTTCAGGATCTTATTGAGGAATCAATAGGACAGGTGGCAAAAGGTGTAGCAACCATGTACGGAGTTGAAGCGGAGCTTGATTATGTCCGCAAACACCCGGTACTGGTCAACTCAGTGCCTGAGATAGGCTTGAAAGCCGCCGAAAAGGTAGTGGGTACTGAAAACGTAGTCACTGACATGAAATCTTCCATGGCTGCGGAAGACTACGCCTTCTTCATGAAACACACCAAGGGCTGCTATGTCTGGATCGGTAACGGTTCCGACTCCGCTGCCCTGCACAACAGTAGATATGATTTCAACGATGAAATCCTGCCTGTTGCAGCAAGTTTCTTCATATCCGTTATTGACGAGCTTTTATAAAAAAAACGGGGCCTTTTAAAAAAGGTCCCGTTTTCAGACTCATCAAAAAAATTAAAGTATACTATTCTCACGCAGCTCATTCATGACCTGCACCTTATTGAAAGGCTTTACTATATAACAGCTGGCGTATCCCTTGAAAAAGGCCTGACTGACATTTTTCGTATCCTTCAGGGAAGTAATCATGACCAACTTAAACTCGTCTGGACCGTCGATTTTCAATTCCTTCTCCAGATCACGCAACTGCTTGGTTGCTTCGTGGCCGTCCATTTCGGGCATAAGAATATCCATGAACACCGTATCGAACGGGTCATTATCTTCATAAGCCTTTTTGTACTGTTCAATGGCATCAGTTCCGCTGAACACTGCTTCACAGCGAGCATACGGTGATAGCAATTTACTCAGGTACATGTGGACGGTTTCGTCATCGTCAATTATTAGAAACCTCATATCCCCTCACTTGGCACAAGATAATAGTTAAATATAGTTCAAGACCTACATTTTGTTTAACTTCTATATTATACAATAAAATAAATAAAAAACCATAGCAACGTCAAATTCAAAAAAATACTTCCGCATCCCCAAAAAATAACACAATGACTGCAAGCTTAATTACCTATTGATATCAAACGAAAAAACGCCGCCTTTCAAGAAAGACGGCGTTTCAATAAATCTTAGGAAAACCTAAATATCAACGCCGTAGGCCTTGATAACAGCCATTCCACCCTGAGTGTTATGAACTTCTTCAAATCCAAGGGCATCCAGCATAATCTGAGCTTCGTAGGAACGTCCACCAGTATTGCAGACCAACACCAGCTTTTTATCCTTGGGCAGCTCTTCGTACCTTCTGGGAATCTCACCCTGCGGAATATTGTGCCAGTGTTCGGGATACTTTTCGAGAAAAGGCTCGGCATCGGCTTTTTCACGAACATCAAGGAAGCAGTATTCACCGCTTTCACGATCAGCCCAGTACTGAGCAAAAGTATCAGGACCATGACCATGGTTCATTCCGGCTACTGCGTTATCAGCCATATTGGCAATGGCATTGAGAACGTCCATAGCTGATGCAAACGGCGGAGAGTAGGCAACCTCGAGATTACTGACATCTTCGATCTTAGGCTGAAATTTCATGATTGCAGCCACAGAATTGATACGCCCCACAAGAGCGTCACCACCAGCGGAGATACCCTGAATACCGAGAACACGACGGGTAGCCTTGTCCACGACCATTTCAAGAGTCATCATATCCTTTTCAGGATAAAAATGAGCACGGTCAGCCATAATCAGCATAACACTGATAGCATCAAATCCAGCCTGCTGCGCTGCGCCAAGACTCATTCCGGTACCGGACATGGCCCGCTCGAAAATCTTCACACACCAGGAACCCGCTGCCGCAGGGAAAGTCTCTTTACGTCCGGCAAGGTTTCCGCCGATTACACGGCCCTGTCTGTTAGCCATAGACCCCATGGGCAAAAACAATGGAGAGTCATCAACAGCATTCTTGATAATTGCGCAGTCACCGCCGGAAAAAATCAGAGGATCGGAAGTACGCATTCCTTCATCGACCATAATGCCGCCGCGTTCGCTGCACTCAAGGCCGCATTCACGGGCCAACTGGTCATTGGGAATAACACCTGCGGAAATAATTACGATATCAGCTTCAACTTCTCCGTCGGAGGTAATTACACGCTCAACTTTGCCGTCGCCTTCGATCTTGGAAACAGTTTGACCGAGTTTAAAGGAAACGCCCTCATCTTCCATGTGTTTCTGGCCCATCTTTGCCAGCACAGGGCTGCACATACGGGGCAGAATCTGGTCAAAAATTTCGACAACAGTGGTTTCAATGCCCCACATGTCGGAAAAAGCTTCAGCCATTTCAAGGCCGATAAAACCGGCACCGACAACTACAGCCTTGCCGTACTGGCCCTTGGTGATACCTTCCTTAATTTTTTCAGCGTCATGCATATTGCCGACATAGAAAACATTATCAAGATCTTCACCGGGCAAACCAAGCTTGCGCGGAGTGGCGCCGGTCCCAATAACGAGCTTATCGTAATCAAGTACGCTTTCTTCGCCGGTTTTCAGGTTCTTTATCTGAACCTGCTTGTTCTCACGGTCAATCTTGGTGGCCTCTGTGGAAGAAAGCACTTCCACGCCTTTGATATCGTTAAAAAACGGCTCGTCCCTAACCATATGAAAAGCAGTGGTGCGAAGCTGGTTGGCCTCGGACACATCACCGGAAACATAGTAAGGAATACCGCAACCGCCGTAAGAGAAAATTTCGTCTCTATCGATAAGTGTTACGCGGGCGTCCTGTCTGATTCTTTTGAAACGGCAGGCCGCCTTGGGCCCAAGTGCCACAGCACCGATGACAACTACATGTTCTGACATGAACTGAACCTCTGTTTTGAGATTTACATAACTACTGAATAGCATCCTAAGCAGTAGGGGAATTGTCTTTGGTTTACGAACTAATCATTTTAAAGAATAAACGCAAGTAGCATAGACACAAAACAACGAAGCCGCCCCTGCCAAAATCTTACAAGATCTCCGCAGAAACGGCTTAAACCTGATCAGCTCTAAATCGTTTAAAACCACAAATTATGTGCGATCAATATCACCAACAAAATTCTCCAAAAAATCTGCAAGCTTTTCAATTTTTTCCATTGAAAGGACAGGCACCTCATCAGCAAGGTTTTCTACTTTTTCCAGTTCAACATTGATAGCCTTATGTACGGTGAAAGATTCGATCTCAGAATCATCAGCAATTCTTCCACAGCCACCTACAATACCTATAAATTCACCGTCGACAATCACCGGAGTACAGACCTTGACCATCCCGGCATCACACTCTTCAATGACGGTCTTTCCGGAATTACGGGCCAATTGAGCCATGTGCTGGTGGGCCACAGAACAGATAGCCTGAATGCCTTCAGGATGAGATTTTATTTCAGCACACAGCGGGTTAACAAAATTATTATAACCGGTAAAAGTCATCCCATCGGCGTTGTAAACACTCGCATTGAAACCCCATTCCTCATGAACTTTTTTTTCCAGAGCATTCCATTCTTCCTTAGACAACAAATCAGTCATAAGCATAATCAACCCCTTATTTTAGTAGGTTTATGATAAATTTTATATTTACCGTATTCCAAAACCAATGTTCAAGCAAGGGGGGCGCGGCAGGACGGACACTACCTCCTGCGCAAAGACATTTGGAATTAATTTATAATCCATAAAAAAAGACCGCAATATCTCGAAGGATATTGCGGTCTGCTTTTGATTATAAAATCTAAAGTTTACTCTGCCCTGAAAGTCCCGGACTTGCCGCCTTCTTTGTAGACGAGTCGTACGTCGGAAATAATTACGTCCTTCTGTACGGCCTTGCACATGTCGTAAATAGTAGCGCATGCGACCTGAACGGCCACGAGAGCTTCCATTTCGACCCCGGTTTTACCGGTACAGCGCGCTTCGCCTTCCACCTCGATGGTCAGTTCGGCTTCGTTGACTGCAAAACGCACATCAACATAGCTGAGAGCAATGGGATGACAGAGCGGGATAAGACGATGAGTTTCCTTGGCCCCCATGATACCTGCGATCTTGGCGGAAGCAAGGGCGTCCCCTTTGGGCAAAGCCTGCTTCTGCAACAGATTGAAGGTTTCCTCATTGAGGATGACCCTTCCTTTGGCAATGGCAGTGCGCTTGGTATCGGCTTTGGCAGCCACGTCCACCATTACGGCATTGCCTTCGGCATCAATGTGGGAAAACTCACTCATGCTACTCACCCATCACTTTATCTTTTGCTTTTTTGAAAAGCTTTTTAACTTTCTTCATGGGCTTCTCTTCATCAAGGGCTTCGAATTCCCTAAGAAGCTCTTCCTGTTTACCGTTCAAGCTGGTCGGAGTTACGACCTTTACTTCAACCAGCAGGTCGCCCTTATGGGAACTGCCGAGATAAGGAAGGCCGAGTCCGCGAAGCTGAAAAACTTCGCCGCTCTGAGTTCCCTTTGGAATGTCCATCTCAATAGGTTCATCCAAAGTAGGAACTTCAAGCTTGTACCCCAATGCGGCCTGAACAAAGCTAATTTCGGTGCTCAGGACAAGATCTTGTCCCTGACGCCTGAAGACCTTGTCCGGCTCCACAGTAATGACCACATAAAGATCACCGTGGGGACCGCCGTTCATTCCGGCTTCCCCCTCTCCGCGCAGACGCAGGCGGGAACCGTTGTCCACACCGGCCGGGATGCGCACATTCAGATCTTTCTGTTTGCGCACATAACCTGCCCCATGGCACTCAGAACAGGGATTGGTGATGACCTTACCGCGTCCGTTACAAGAAGGACAGGGAACAGAAATGCGGAAAAATCCCTGAGTCTGCTCAACAGCCCCCCTGCCGCCGCAATGGGAGCAGGTTTCAGGAGAAGTTCCGGGAGCGGAACCACTGCCGGAACAGGTTTCACAGGTATCGGTAACCGGGAGATTCAGCTCAATCTCAGTACCCTTGGCCGCTTCACGAAAAGAAACGGTCAAATTGTACCTGAGATCGGAACCGGCTTGCATACGGCTTCCGCCACGTCCGCTGCCGAATCCGAAGATATCGCCAAAAATATCGCCGAAAGCTCCAAAGATATCCTCGGAAGACTGGAATCCCCCGAATCCGCCGTTCATCCCGTTCATGCCTTCATGGCCGAAGCGGTCGTAACGACTCCTTTTTTCAGGGTCCCGCAGAACATCATAAGCTTCCGCAGCTTCCTTGAATTTCTCTTCAGCTTCCGCATTACCCGGATTACGGTCAGGGTGAAATTCCATGGCCTTCTTACGATAGGACCTTTTAATTTCCCCTTCCTGGGATTCACGGGAAACTTCTAATACTTCATAATAACAACGTTTTGTCATGACTTATTCGCTGCCGGGTTTTTTACCGTCAGCAGTGTGGTAGCTCTCAGGAAGAACCTTGGCAGCGGCAATTTCCCGGAGTGCGGTTACAATTTCTTTGTTTTTGGATTCAACAAGAGGAGCGTAGCCTTCACGGTACTGCTTCACTCTTTTAATGGCCATCTGGACAATAAGGAATCTGTTACCAACCTCAGCCAGACAATCTTCAACTGTGATTCTTGCCATGCGATCTCCAACACAATGGTTTTACCGGGTGTTCCCGGTTATTTTCTGAGAGGAATCTGACCCTGTAGGTCTTCAAGCAGCTTGTCGGACACAGGATAGTATCCGCTGCCATCGCCTAATGATAGCCAGCATTGCCCGTCGGGCAGTTCAGGATCGGAAAAGAAAGACACTTTAACGACACTTACGCCGTTTTCGTCCAGCAAATCCAGATCCATGACCTTTTCGGAAGTTTCCGAAAGAACAGCCGCCGGTTCCGCCTCGAATTTTAATTCATTAAGTCGCCATAGAGACATGTCAATGCCCAGCAGCGGCTTTTTATCCTCAAAATTAACCCAGCTCTTATCGGATTTGATTCCGGTAAAAGTCTGATTGCCTTGCACAACCCTTACAGAACCGAGCTTTCCGGTAGCAACAGAAACTATATTTCGCTGCTGCATTGCAAAAGCCTTTTTATCAAGTTGCTCATAATGTTCTTTGCTGAGCACCAGATATCCGTTTTGGGATGAAGAACGGGCAAAATAAAAATTTTCACCCTCACCCGGCTTGAAAACCTCCAAGGTTTCCACTTTCTTTCCGGGCTGTAAAATTTCAATATTCAAAAGAACTCTGCTTTCCCTGTCAGGAATTTCAGCAACAATACCTTTCGCTGGAACAGCGAGCAGAGAATGAAGAAAAAGATCAACATCGCTGCTACTGGCCTGCTTCCCCCCAAGGGAGGCGGGAAATGAAAACAAAAAGTTTCCATCCTTGCGGCCCAGAGTCCAAGAAAAAGAACCGCCGTGCCCCAGAGAAATAGAGCTGACTTCGGCTGTTTTACCTGAAACAAGATGCATATTATAGTAATGCTCAGCCGGAAATTCGCATCGGCTCACAAAATCTTTACCAAGCAGGAAAAGACTACCCTTTTCCTTGGAATTAAAAGCGTAAAAACCTTCACCGGAAGCACTCTCAGCCCCCACTATCATGGTCAATTCCTGCCCCCCACCGGCGGCAATACGTATCCGGGGAGTTTCAAAACCATATTCAGTGGGAACAGCTTCTGTAACGTCCCCCATAAACCGAAGGGCCTTATCCTGAGCCAAAACTCCGAGAAGAGAATCCACTTTCTCATTGTCTGCCTCAACAGTCCCATTCCAACCATGCTGTACAACACCCCAACCGTCCGTCCTGCGGACAAGGGAAAAACAGTCCTGTCCCAACGGGCACACGTCTAGCCTGTCCACCCGCCCCTTATCCAGAACAGGCCAAACAGGCTCAGCACGTTCGACCGGTTTTTTAGGCGAACTTAAATAAAAGGCTCCGCAAACAATGGAGACCAGAGTCAAAAATATTAAAAACCTTTTCAGCACAAACAGCACCTTGGGATTACTAGACTCACGACATTATTCAACAACGGAGCAATTTGCTAAAATAAGAGATATAAACTTGCATGTCAACCTATTTTAAGGCAGAATCCCCATCCCGTCAGCATTTCACCCTGACAGAGATATCATAAGTATCAATAAAGTATAAAAACGATTTTTTCCACAACTTATTAAATCGATCCGGAGCAGATCATGGCCAAATGGGGAAAGTTGAAATTTGCCCAAAAAAAATGCGTATCTACAGTCGGCATGCTCATGCAGAAGACTGAGATGATCAAAGATGGAGACCGTATCGGCATTGCCGTATCCGGAGGGGTGGACAGCTTTGTACTTATCCGCACTATGCTCATCAGGCAGGCCATCCTACCTTTTAATATAGAACTTATGGTCCTGCATGTTAATCCCGGATTTGTCCCGGAAAACCACCACCCGCTTTCAGAGTGGTGCCGCGACAACGGCGTAGCCTCCCACATTGAACTTACAGACTACGGACCAAGGGCGCACGGACCGGAAAACCAAAAAAAATCCGCATGTTTTTATTGCAGCCGCTTGAGACGCAAAAGACTGTTCGAACTGTGCGACCAATACGACCTGACCCATCTTGCTATGGGCCATACAGCAGATGATCTGGTAACCACATTTCACATGAACATGCTCCAGAGCGGACGCGTTCAAGGACTTTCAGCAAAAGAGTCTTTTTTTCAAGGAAAACTGCACGTTATTCGCCCCACACTCATGCTGGAAAAAAAATACATTAAAGCTGCAGCGCGTCAATGGAATCTTCCAATCTGGAACAACAAATGCCCTTCCAACGACAACACCAAACGCAGCGAAATTAACAACTGGCTGGAAGAGGAATGGCGCAAAATGCCCGGCTCAAGAAACAATACTTTTAATGCTTTAAGACGTTGGCAGCTTGACTTAAACATGAAAACATCTTAAAAATTTCACAAATTTATTGTGCCTGTTAACCAGAGACAACCTTAACGTCATAAATTAAGCAAGGCCAAAACTGAATCATGCTATTAAAAAAATATCACATAGTAATATTTAAAAACCCCTGCGACAATGCCCGCAAGTTCCAGCTGCGAGGCTGGATATTTTTCTTCATTTTTGCTTTAATCGCCGGACTTGCCGGAGGAAATGTATACCTCTGGAAATACTATCAAAATTACGCTGGACTAGAAACAAACCTAGCCCATTCGGAAAAGGCGGTACAGGAGCAGAAGGCTCAACTGATATCCCTTTCCCAAAAGATGAAGAACATTTCGCAAGATCTGGACCGGGTCCGCAACTTCGACTCCAAGTTGCGCGTAATGATCAACCTCGATCAGGGCAATGTGCAAAACGTAGCCCCTAAAGGCGGATCAACCGGAGCTGATTTTTCCCAAAACTACCTGCCGCTGTACAGACAAGAACTTCTTGTCCGCAAAATGCATGATTTTCTTGCCCAGCTCAGCACAGAAGCCAAACTGGAAGAAGTCAGACAGCAAGAAATCATCCACTCAATGCGCTCCAAGCAGGACGCGCTTGATGCCACCCCGTCCATCTGGCCCGCTGAAGGCTGGGTAACCTCTCCCTTCGGCTGGAGAAGCTCCCCCTTCACCGGTAAGCGTGAATACCATAAGGGCATTGATATTTCCTGTCCCACCGGCACCCCCATTTACGCTCCGGCTAAAGGAACCGTATCCTTTTCCGGCACCCAAGGCGGATACGGCAAGCTGGTCAAAATCAGCCACGGAGCAAACCTTGGCACCCGCTACGGGCACATGAAGCAGCCCATCGTTAAGAAAGGACAAGTCGTAACCCGAGGAGAACTTATCGGTTACGCAGGAAACACCGGACGTTCCACCGGACCGCATGTGCATTACGAAGTGCGACTTGGCGGAGTTCCGGTAAACCCCATGCGCTACATTCTCAATTAAAGAGTGACATTCAAAAACAAATCAAAGCCCGTAAGATTTTTCTTACGGGCTTTTTCATTGAATTTGTTTATAAAAAACAACCATTCCCCACAGTCAGCCTTTGCCCTCTTTCCCTCTTGATGATAATAGACTTGGAAGAATGGGTCCTTATCTTGCAGACCCATCTAAAATGAGGACAGCATGACTTTTTTCGATTTCAATCCCAGCGACCTGATGAGCTTTTACCTCACCCTATTCAGGGTGAGTATCGTGCTGTTTTTGCTTCCTTTCTTTGGTGGTAACTCCATTCCTAAAACAGTTAAAGCCGCATTGACCATTGTTTTGACTCTCGGCATCTGGCCCCACGTCACCTTTGACGGCAGCCTCATGCCTGCCAGTCCTTACAATATAGCCCTGATGATTCTCGGAGAGTTGGTGCTCGGTCTGGTCCTAGGCATATCAGTACATGTCATGTTTGCCGCAATCCAAACCGGGGGTAACCTGATAGGCGTGCAGATGGGGTTTTCCATGGTAAACGTTCTCGACCCTTTAACCGGGACTAACGAGGCTGTTACAGCTCACTTCCTGTACATGTGTGCGATTCTGGTTTTTCTGAGCATCAATGGACACCTTTACCTGATGTCGGCCATGGCGGAGAGCTTTAAATATATACCACCAGGGCAGGTTTTTATATCGTCCACCCTGACCAGCCAGATAATGATAATCTCCAAGGACCTGTTTGTCCTTGCAGCCAAAGTCGCATCCCCTATTATTGCCACCATCTTTGTGGTCGACCTCGGCCTCGCTTTGATCAGTAAGATGGCTCCGCAGATGAACGTACTCATGCTCGGCTTTCCACTTAAAATCGTTGCCGGTTTCTTTGTCCTTGGCCTTGTCTTTAATGTTCTTGCACTGCATGTCGGAGAATTTGTCGCCGACCTGCCCCAATATTTATTAAGCATAATCAAGGCCGGAAGTCCGCCGGCCCTGCCTATTGGTAATTAGGAGGAAGCTATATGGCTAATGATCCTAGTAAAACCGAGAAGGCGACTCCCAAACGAATTAACAAGGCCCGAAAAGACGGGAGCGTCGCCAAAGGGGAGGAAATGGGCAAGATAATGACCCTCATTGCGGGGGTCATCTGCCTGCGGGCCATCATGGATATGTACTACGAACAATTCTATGAAATATTTCAATGGTTTCTCACTAAAGGAATATTCATAGAGGTGGATAAGCAATCGATTTATCAGCTTTTCCAATGGTGTTCCCGAAAGCTGGCTGTCCTACTGCTGCCCTTGTTTATTTTTATTTCCTTTATTGCGTTCCTCGTCCTGCGTCTGCAAGTGGGAAGTCTATGGACCACCAAAGTATTCAAGCCAAAATTCAGCAAGATGTTCAATCTTGTACAGGGCATGAAAAGACTGATGTTCAACCTCAAAACAGCGGTCAGGCTTGTTAAGAGCTTGCTCTTCGCCATAATTGTGGGGATTGCTCCCTATATAATCATCAAGAATGAGGTAGGGAATTTCATCCCCCTATTCTATTCCAGTGCCCACGAACTTTCTATTTATATCCTGCAAATAGGCTACAAAATGATAACCTACACCATGCTGCCCATGCTCGTCCTTGCTCTGGCAGACCTATGGTACCAGCGCTACAATTATCAAGAAGAAATGAAAATGAGTAAGGATGAGGTCAAGGACGAACGCAAGCAGGCGGAAGGTGACCCTCAGATCAAACAGCAACAGAAGCAGAAAATGATGGCGGTCCTCCAGCAACGCATGATGGCTGAAGTCCCCAAAGCTGATGTTGTTATCACCAACCCCACCCACTACGCCATTGCCATGAAGTATGATCCTATGGTAGCTCCTGCCCCGCTGGTCCTAGCCAAAGGAATGAACAAAGTTGCTGAGCGCATTAAAGAAATAGCTCGCGAAAACAAGGTGCCCATCCGTGAAAATAAACCTTTGGCACAGGCCTTGTATAAACAGGTTGAGATCGGTGACATCATCCCGGAAGAACTCTACAAGGCCGTTGCGGCAATACTTGCTAAGTTGAATAAATTTACCCGCAAATAAAGGCCTGAACACCTCTTCCGGGGAAAAACAAACTCACCAGAAAAAGACCTGAAAGGGGTGTCAAAATCATGGCCGGATCAAAAGCAATAAATTACGAAAAATTTGCCAAACAGGGCGATGTCCTTCTCGCGGGCGGTGTTGTTGTAATTCTCTTCGTTATGCTCATCCCCCTGCCGACCATGTTTCTCGACTTCATGCTGACTGTAAGTATCTCTCTGGGACTGGTAATCCTGATTACCTCTATGTTTTTGCAATCCCCTCTCGAATTTTCCATATTTCCCTCACTTCTGCTGGTAACCACTTTACTACGTCTGTCCCTGAACGTAGCTACCACCCGTGCCATCCTTCTCCATGGTGATGAAGGAACCTCGGCTGCGGGTAATGTTATTCAGAGTTTCGGTGAATTTGTTGTCGGCGGTAACTATGTCATCGGTATCGTAATTTTTATGATCCTGTTCATCCTGAACAAAACCGTTATCGTAACCGGTACCACACGTATCGCGGAAGTTGCCGCACGATTCACTCTTGATGCCATGCCCGGTAAGCAGATGGCAATTGAAGCAGATCTGAACTCCGGCCTGATTGATGAAGACGAAGCACGGGACCAACGTGAAAAACTACGCCGTGAATCAGACTTTTACGGTGCCATGGACGGTGCCGGTAAGTTCGTACAGGGGGATGTAAACGCGGGTCTGCTCATCACCGCCATCAACATCATCGGCGGAATCCTCATCGGTGTTCTCCAGAAAGGAATGCACTGGACTGATGCAGCTCAGACCTACACCCTGCTGACTATCGGTGACGGTCTTGTATCCACCATCCCTTCACTGATTATCTCCACCTCCGCAGGTATCATTGTTTCACGCGCCGCAGCCGAAGCCAAGATGGGTGAAGAATTCATCGGACAGCTTACTTTTCATTCCCGTGCGCTCAAGCTGGTCTCAATCATCCTTGTTGTATTCGGCATTGTTCCCGGTATGCCCACTATTCCTTTCCTTTGCCTTGCCGCGATTATTTACGGGGTATCAACGATGAACCGCGACCTTGAAGCAGATGAACAGGAAACCGAAGCAAAAGCCCAGAAAGCAAAGTCCGAACAACCTTCCCTGGACAGCCCCGAAGAAGTTCAAGCCCTGCTGCCACTGGACTCTCTGGAGCTGGAAGTGGGCTATGGACTTATCCCGTTGGTAGACGAAGAACAAAGTGGCAACCTGCTCTCACGCATCCGTTCCATCCGCCGCCAATACGCACTGGATATGGGTGTCATTATTCCGTCACTGCACCTGCGTGACAACTTGCAGCTCAAACCCGGTGAATACCGTGTACTCATTAAAGGTAACGCTGTGGCATCCGCGGAAATTCTCATCGACCATCAGCTTGCGATGGACCCGGGCGATGCAAAGCACAGAATCAAAGGCATTGACACCGTTGAACCGGCCTTCAACCTTCCCGCTATCTGGATTCCCGATACCCAGAAGGAAGAAGCCATGCTCGCCGGATACACCGTAGTCGATCCTTCTACTGTTATCGCAACCCATCTCACCGAAGTATTCCGCCGCAACCTCGGCGAATTCCTCGGCAGACAGGAAACACAGGATCTGCTGGACAACCTTTCCAAGCGTGCGCCCAAGGCTGTTGAAGACCTCGTCCCCAACATCCTCTCTCTCGGCGCAGTTCAGAAAGTATTCCAAAATCTTGTGCGCGAAAACGTTTCCATCCGCGACCTGCTGACCATTGTAGAAGCTCTGGCTGACTACGGTCCGTCTATTCAGGACCCAAACCAGCTTACTGAATATGTCCGCTCCCACATGAGTAGGACCATCATTAAGCCCTACCTTGCCAGCGACGGCAGCCTGCCTATCTTGACCTTCGGCCCCAGCGTGGATGCCAAGCTCAACGAGGCGGTTCGCTCCTCCGAGAATGGCGGTTTTCTAGCTCTGGACCCCGGCAGTGCCCAGCAACTCATCCAGAGTGTCAACTCTGCGGCTGAAAATGTACTGGATACTGACGGTCAACCTGTCCTCCTGTGCGCTCCTCAGCTGAGAAGCCACTTGGCACAACTGATGGTACGCTTCTTGCCTACCATACCTGTAATATCGCAGGCCGAGATTCCTGCGAGTGTAAGAATCATGTCTGCGGGTACCGTAGAGTTCTAAAAAGGTTGGTAATATGCGGGTAAAAACATTCAGAGGCAACAGCACTGCAGTGGTCTTCGCCGAAATCAAAGCGGAATTCGGTGACAACGCAATAATCCTCAGCAACAAATCGGTTGAAGAGGGCGGGCGTAAGATCCACGAGATCATGGTCGGCGTTGACGGTCAGGAAGCACCTGTCCCTGCTCAGGATACAAGGGAAGAAGTAATTGACGATGCCATGAGCAACATCCCTGACTGGAATCAGGAATGGAACCAGATCAAGGGACACATGATGGCCCTGCTCAAGCCTCAGATGAACCTGAACCTGCTTGCCCCCCGCCAGCGCCTCGCACTGGAATACCTTGAGCGTGAGGGAGTTGAAAGCAAAGTCATCCTCGATCTTTTCCAGCAGCTGCGTGGCAACAAGTCCAAAGCCATCCTGCCCGAACTGGAAAATATAGCTCCGGTCCGTGCACTGGATTCACACAACTGGCCTCAAAAATTTCAAGCCCTCGCCGGACCGCACGGCGCAGGAAAAACTTCCACTATTATCCGCCTTGCACTCAAAGAAAAAAAAGAGAACCCCGCAGCCCGCATCTGTCTAGCCTCGGCAGATCAGGGACAAGGCAAGGGACGTTTAGTTCTTCGTCACTACGCCGACCTATCAGGTCTCGATTTCAGGGAACTTGCCAGCCGTGAAGATTTTGCAAAACTTATCGGTGAAAGCCGAAATTTTGACAGAGTATTCATAGACCTACCCGGACTCTCCGGAAACGCTGAACTTGAAGGCTGGCTGGCCGCTTGCGGCATGACCGGTCCGTGCGATCTGGCCGTTCATCTGGTCATGAACCCCTACTACGCTCCGGCGCAGTACACCGCATTCCTCAAAAAATTCAAATCCTCCAAAGTAAAAAGCCTCATCTGGACCAAACTGGATGAAGCCTGCAACTACGGAGCACTGGTCAACACATCATACGAAAGCGGCCTTCCGGTTTCCTTACTCTCGTACGGTTCAGGGCTCCGCAACAGCATGAAACCGGCATGTGAAAAAGATTTCTGGAGACTGGTATTCAAACACCAGCTTCCCACTGAAGAAAAACTGAAATTCGCCAAGGCGGTCTAACCGTCTTATTCCCGAAAATAAGATAAATCAGGCACAATATTCGTTGCATAAAAAACGCTGGCAACGTAAACAGTATAGATAAATAAGAACAGGGTGATACAAATGAATTCCAATCTTCCCATGGTATTTTCAGTAACCTCCGGTAAGGGGGGCGTAGGCAAGACAAACATTTCCGTTAACTTGGCCTACAACTTAAGCCGCATGGGCAAGAAAGTCTTACTGCTGGATGCCGACCTTGGCCTGGCCAATGTTGACGTTCTGCTGGGAATTGCTCCCAAATACAACCTGTTCCATCTCTTCCATGACGGAACAGGAATCCGGGAAGTAATTTACAAGACTGATTATGGATTCGACATTCTCCCTGCTTCTTCCGGCATAAGTGATATGGTGTCCCTGTCAACAGGCCAGAAACTTGACCTACTGGAAGCTATGGACCACCTTGAAGAAGAAATTGATTACCTTATTGTTGATACCGGTGCCGGAATCAACGACAACGTTCTCTACTTCAACCTTGCCGTTCAGGAACGACTTCTGGTACTGACCCCGGAACCAACTTCCCTGACCGATGCATATGCCCTTATCAAGGTCATGAAATTGCAACACGGGGTTGACAAATTCAAAGTTCTGGTAAACATGGCACCTGACATGAAAGAAGCCAAGGAAGTGTTCAAGAAGCTGTATATGGCCTGCGACCATTTCCTGAGTGGAGTTTCACTGGACCTGGTGGGAGTCATCCCCCGCGATCTCAACATGCGGCAGGCTGTTATCAAACAGACACCGTTGTGCAAGATTGCCCCCTCAAGCCCGGCTTGTGCCCAGATTGCTGAAGCTGCTAAAAAAATAACTAAATGGAAAGCGACATCCGAGCTAGATGGTAATATCAAGTTCTTCTGGAAAAAACTTCTCTTCCAAGAACAGTCCGTGGCTTAACTTAGAGTCCGGAACTACTGATTGGGAAGATTTTTCGCCCTCAGATCAAGAGGCGATAGTACGGCATTACTCACCCAAAATCCGTATAATCGCGCTCCGCATGAAATCCAAGCTCCCGCAAAACGTGGAGTTGGGAGAACTTATCAGTGCCGGAAGTCTCGGGCTGGTTGAGTCGCTTGGAAAATTTCGTCCTGAGCTGAAAATCAAGTTCGAAACCTACGCTGAGAACCGCATCAAAGGTGCCATGCTCGACGAACTCCGGCGCATGGATTGGTTTTCACGCGGGCTGCGCCAGAAAGTTAAGACGATAGAAAGCAGCATCCGAGATATCGAACACGAAACAGGTGAAAAACCGACCAGCGCCCAGATTGAAAAAGCAACCGGTTTTTCAGCTAAAGAAGTCCAGCAAGGACTTGAAGCTCTTCAGAATCAACTCTGTGTAAACCTTGACGCTTTTAACGACAATATTCCAAGCAACAAAGATTCCGAAATTAATGACGAACCTTTCCAGTCTGCTGTTTTTCAAGAAACAGTGGACAAGGTAGCTGATCTGATTGATAATTTGACGCCGAGAGAAAAACTGGTATTATCACTGTACTACGGGGAGGAACTCAATATGAAAGAAACCTCCGAAGTTATGGATATTACTGAAGGCAGGGTATCCCAGCTGCATTCTCAGGCTTTAAAAAAATTGAGAAAAATGTTCCACGATAAATATCATACGGAACCTTAAGGAGAAATAAATGGCGATTGATTACTCTATGAAAGTTCTTGTTGTGGATGACTTCGCAACCATGCGTCGTATTATCAAAAACATCCTCCGCCAGATCGGCTTCACAAATATTGTGGAAGCTGACGACGGAACAACAGCATGGGAAACCCTGAATAAGGATGACAGTATCGAATTCATCGTATCCGACTGGAACATGCCCCAGATGACCGGCATTGAACTGCTGCGCAAAGTAAGAGCAAGTGAAGAATTCGCCGACCTCCCTTTCCTGATGGTTACTGCGGAAGCACAGCAGGAAAACATCATTGAGGCTGTTCAGGCCAAGGTTTCCAACTACATTGTCAAACCTTTCACCCCTGACACCCTCGGCCAGAAAATTAATAAAATTTTTGAATAAAAATTCATTGTTCAGCGGACATGTCCCGGCATGTCCGCTGAACCTTATTTCAGACGGCAGCTAAAAAACTTCCGTCCGGAACCTTGTTTATCAGGATGCGTGCATGATCTTCCTCGCTGTTGATGATATTGATGAATCTGAATCCGGGGAGGATACTCAATCTTCAGCCCCTGCCAGCAAGGCAGCTCAAAAGGTAGAGCTGGACCTTGATGATGCGCCTTTTCTCGAAGATGAGGACGAGGAAGATGATATTCCGGACGAAGAACCGGAAGAACTGGATGCTCTTGAAGAAGAGCCCACTGAAAAAAACCAAAAACAAAACTCTTAATTTTCATCGGAATCGGAGTAATAATACTCCTGCTTGCAGCTATTCTGGTAAAACTTTTCTTTTTCGATTCTCCCCCACCACCGTCCAAGGAAGAAACCGCTGTTGAAGAAACAATGGAAGAAATCCCCTTGGAAATACCTGATGATATTCCGCCGCCTCCGCCCGAAGAACCCGGAGTAACCCTACTGCGTATGGACCCGTTCTGGATCGAACAGAAAGACAAGGACAGCCGCACCAGATTTCTCATTGCCCGTTTTGCAATGACCACAACCGATGAACGTGTTGTGGCCGAATACGGACGCAAGACCCTTATTCTACGCGATGCAGTATACTTCTATCTCAAAAATAAAGATTTACAGTTTTTAGCCGATGAGAAGAATGTAGAGAAACTAAAAAAAGACCTGCTCATGGTGATCAACCAATACATTGTGGCAGGCGAATTTGAGAAAATCCTGTTTGAGGAGTATCTCGTGAGGTAAACGTCATGCCCGGTCCTGTGGATATGCCCCTGATCATTTCGCAGCTTGCGAATGTACAGAAGATTTCCAATTCAGAAGTTACCAAATCTGGGCTTCAGCAGACCCTCATGATCAATCCCGAGGAACAGGACAAAAACAAAAAAGCCCAGTCGCAAGTCCAGAAGACCGAAAGAGACGAAGCTGCCATCTCCGTCAAAGATGAGGACGGCAACAAGGGCGGACAGCAGCACTCCGGACGCAAAAGAAAGAAAAAAGAAGAGCCTGAAGATGAAACGCAGCCCAAGAAGTCTCCATGGTCCGGCAATATCATCAATGTAAAGATTTGATTAGCCACACCTATTGCCCTTCTTCATTAAACAGGGCAAACTGTTACGGATTCAACGAACCTCTACCTTAGCTAATTATGACTGTATTCCTGCTCATTTTCTTTTCCGTAACTGAGATCGCCCTGCTTATCGCTGTGATCTTTTTCTTCCTCAGGCTGCGCAAGTCCGAAGAACTGGTAACCCAGCTCCAGAGCAAGCAGGAAGAATTCATCAAGAAACTTCAGTTCAACACCCAGCTTGAAAACGAACTGATGAATACCTTTGCCGAAAGGCAGGAAGAACTGGCTCAGCTGGATATGATGCTGGATCGTAAATCTAAAAAGCTCAAAAAAATCCTCGCTCAGGCCGAAGAATTTTCACGGTCACCGCAATTCCTGCGCCAGATAATCCTTACCGGACACAAGGAAGGAAAGCCCGTCAGCAGGCTCGCCAAAGCTACCGGGCTGTCTATTGAAGAAGTAGAACTGATTCTTGATCAGCATAGTTAAGATGCCATGAAAATTTCCAGATCTGGTAATAAGGGCTTCGGCGGAAGCGGCAACAAATCCTCGGCACGCTCTGCCATGTTCCGCAAGAAATTTTCTGTAGGCGATATTCTACAAGGCAAATTGCTCAAATGGCATCAGCCTAAACTTGGCTGGGTGGTTATCCAGGATCTGGAACTACTGGCCAACATTCAAACCAATGCCGCCATCGGCGATATTCTCACCTTCCACGTCCAGCAACTTTACCCGGGCATTATCCTTAAAGAAATAAACCCCGACCATCTGAACGGTCAGGGAATGTACATAAATCCGGCAGCCGTAACCCGCGAATTCGTCAGCCTCCGGTCCTCATTTCAATCACAGGCCAATCCTATATTTAAACAACTGAACGAAGAAATGATCGCCAGTGCGAAAAAACGAAAAGAACGATTTTTGAGCCTGTTGGAAGAAGATATAAAAACAGCGGTCCTTTTTTTCAAGACGCTCGAATGCGCTGCTAAGCTCAACTCAATACTCAGATCAACAAAGCTTTACTACATGCCATGGCTGGTTCCCTGCGGACTCAATCAGGAAATAGTGATCAAGACCAGAACAGATACTGACAACCCCGACAACTCATTCTACGAGCTTCTCTACTCTCTGGACCTGCCCCCAGCCGTCCCGGCACGCTTTAAAGTCATGTACAAAAAGCCTCAATGCGGATTCAAACTGCTGGCAGATGACCCGCGCCTGAAATCCCTGCTGGAGCCAAAGTTTAAGGAATCATTCCCTGAATTTCTCGGCACAGAACACATCCCGCCACACAATGCTGGCGGGATTCTCTCCGAACTTCTCTCCGGCTAATCTTGATCAACCTGAAAAGCCGCAACTTCCTCTTCAAGACTGGAAACTGAACTTGAAAGCTGCTCCGTAATAGAAACAAATTCAGTGAGAGCATCCTTGGTCTGAATGGAGGTTTCGCTGAGCTGAATCATGGCCTTACTGATCTGCTCCGCCCCTTCACTCTGGTTCTGCATGCCCTCGTTTACGGACTCAAAACGCGGAGTTAAAGTCTGAACCTGAGTCACCACACCTGAAATACCATCTCCAAGTAGAGCCACATTGCTGACCCCGGTCTCAACCTGCTTGCGGAACTTATCCATTTCCATAACCCCGGCGGAAACTGCGGAAAGCATCTCAGCCACTATCTTCTCAATATCAAGGGTGGACATAGCGGTCTGATCAGCAAGTTTACGTATTTCACGGGCTACAACAGAAAAACCCTGCCCGAACTCTCCAGCCTTTTCAGCTTCGATTGCTGCATTTAGGGAAAGCAAATTGATCTGCTCCGAAATCTTTGAAATAGATGTCACCACAGAACTGATGTTGGCAGCCTTGGAATTAATAACTGAAAGCTTTGAGAAAATACCACCGGAAGCATCACGCATGGCATCCATGGTTACGCCCATTTCACTGAGGTCTTGAACTCCTTGAGTGGCCAATTCCCCGGTAGAAACAGCGACAGTGGTTGATTCATTCATAGTTCTCGCAAGTTCCTGCGAAGTTGCTGAGATTTCGCGAGAAGAACTGCCAAGCTCCTGAGTTGCCGCGGCCTGATTCTCCACAGCGGCTTCAAGTTGATTAATGGCGGTACCAAGCTTCAAGGCCGAACCGGTAACTTGATCCCCGGAGACCTGAACCTGACTGACCAGCGAATTCAGCGTCAGCAGCATAGTGTGAATAGATTTTACAAGATGATCGACTTCGTCAAATCGCTTTTCCTTGCCAGTTTCAAAAGAATCAACAACTTTCTTCAAATGCCCCTTATCCGTAGCCATAGCAAAGACCCTTTTGGCCTCACGCAGATCACCCTTGGAAACATGGAAGGCCACTTTGGAAACGCTGCGAATTGGCAAACAAATTCTTCGAATTACATAATAAATAACCCCGATAGTCAGCAGCAGAATGATAAAACTGATCGCCCCCTGTTTCACTATCAAATCCTTAACCGGAGCATAAATTTCATGCATAGGCACAGTCGAAGCAACAAACCAGCCAAGAGGGGCAAAATAATGCACGTAGGACTGCCTTCCGACAATTTCGCCGTCCTGACGGCGAATCTTATAATCCAGACGCCATTCACCCAATTTACCGATCTCTTTCAGATCGTGGATTAAAGTCTTACCGGTATTCAAATTCAAAGCCTTGGCAAATTCAGGTCCGGCTCCCCTTGGCGGAACCAGTATCTTCTTTTCATTATCAAAAATAAACAAACGACCTGTTTCAGCCAGACGAATCTGGGAAAAACCCTTGCGCATATCATGGATCAAATCCTGCTTTTGGCGCTCCACAGAAGCCTCAATATCATCAACATACGCCCCGGTTCCGATTATCCAGTTCCACTTTGAAAATTCCTTTACATAAAGGATCTTGGAAATCGGTTCATCCTCACCCAGCCGTGTCCAGAGCAGTTTTACATATCCGCCACCTTCACGTGTGGCCTTTCGGATCATGTCCGGCCCAAATGCATAGCCGTTTTTATCAGACAATTTGGATAGGTCACGACCTTCAAGGGTTCGGTCAGGGTGAGCCAGAGCCTCAAGTTTGTCAGTATAAATGAAAAAGTAATCGTTGTTGAAATATCTGGTATTACGGGCCAACTTATATGCGGCTTCCTTGGCTTCCTTTTCGCTGAGCTGACCGGACTTATACAATTCGTAATAACTATCCATCTGAGACATGAAAATAGTCATGGAATCCTTTATGGATTGCCTGCGGTCATCAAAAGCATGCTTCCGGTAACGGTCAAGGGACTGATACCCTTCTTGCAAATAGAGCATACCCATCCTGATGGTATTACGAGCAGTACGGCCCTGCGCATCTGTCATATCTTCTTCAACCGTGGAACTTGTGAACACCAAAGTAACCAAAGTGGAAGCAATGACAACAGCTGCAACTATATATGAAATTCTAGTACTGATTGACCGTAACATGGATTCTCCTTGAAGATGTAAATACCGATAGGCCCTTAAAATCAATGCAGTCATTTTTACTGCTGCATAGAGTGGAGTCAAGCCCGTCCCGTAAATATCTGCATAACAGCAAAAAAAAGACCCGCCAAAAAGGCGGGCCTTAAAATTTTATTGAGTAATTCAAGACTAAGCAGGTGCAGGAACAGCTTCCGGAGCAACCGGATTGTAAGCCTTCTCCTCAACCTTGCCAACAGCAGGTTCGAGTGCGCGTTCTTCCAAATAATCAACCGCATTCTCGTGCAAATATCTCAAGAAAGAATTGTTCAGAGCATGACCGGAAGCATATACTTCAAAACGGCCCTGCAACGGCATTTCAAGAACCGCCATATCGCCGATGAAATCGAGCATCTTGTGCCTTACGAACTCATCAGCAAAACGAAGTCCGTCTTCATTGAGGATGCCGTAGTCATCAAGAACCACAGCATTATCAAGAGACCCGCCCAATGCGAGACCGTTTGCATGCAGATACTCAACTTCCTTCAGAAAGCCGAAAGTTCTGGCTTTTGCCAGTTCATCCATAAAGACATCAGGAGTAATTTCAAGAGAGAGGGTTTGTGTACCAATCTGGGGATGCTCAAAATCAATAGTGTAATCAACGGCGAATCCGTCATGAGGAAAAGCCCTGACATACTTGCCGTCCTGCTCAAAATTGATGGACTTGGTCACAGCCAGAACTTTGCGGGACTTCAAAAGTTCACGCACGCCAGCCTGACGGAGCAAATATACAAAAGGTCCGGCACTGCCATCCATAATGGGCAGCTCGTTACCTCTTACTTCAACATGAATATTATCAATGCCCATTCCGCGAACAGCGGCGAGCAAATGCTCAACAGTGGATACAGAATCCTGCCCGTTACCGAGGGTAGTGGCAAGTCCGGTGGCTACAACTAAATTAGGATTGGGAGTAATAAAAGAACTTCCGGAACCGGTATGAAGAGAAAAAAGGATTCCGGTATCTTCAACAGCAGGCCTGAGCACGATTTCCACCTGCTTACCGCTGTGAAGGCCGATACCCTTGCATCTTACTGTATTCTGAATAGTTGTTTGTAGCATATTATCTCCTGTTGCCTCTTAACAAAGCAAATATTATGCCATTTCTTGAAGACATCATAAGCTCTTACTTTAATTAATCTTTTAATTGATAGTATATTTCAAAAAATGTAACTAGTTGTATTTTTACAACAACCTTAAACATTCGTTGTGGTTTTTTTGCAAACATGCAGCAAAGCTATCTCTTTTTTGCAACAATAATGCGATCATGGTTTGAAAGGTCCTTCAAAATCTCAACACTCCCGGAAAACTCAACACAGGAGTCAAAAATATCATGGGCGACCTGCCCTTGAAGATAACCGATCTCCATAAAGACCCTACCGCCCTGCTTAAGTGCATATGCGATACGCGGAACACTGCCTTTTATATCTTCATCTCCGTCAGGACCGCTGACGAGAGCGGAAACAGGCTCGTATTCAGCAACTTCATAACTGATCTCATCAAGCTCAGCATCACAAAGATAGGGAGGATTAGCCAGAATCAGGTCAAATTTTGAATCAGCCAGCAGCAGTTCATTAAAATCGGCCCGCACAAACTGCACCCTGTCCGCAACGCCATGCAGCCGCGCGTTCTCGTGCGCAATCTCCAAAGCGGCAGGACTCAAATCGACTGCCATACCACGTGCATTGGGAAAAAGTTTTGCCACAGTAACTGCCAGAATTCCTGATCCGGTCCCGAAGTCAGCAAACACGAATTCGTCATCCGCACCGAGTAATGCTTGAACCTTCTCAACCATTTCCTCGGTCTCAGGACGCGGAATAAGCACACCGGGACCGACCTTGAATTCCAATCCGAAGAATTCCTTCACTCCCAGAATATAAGCCGCCGGTTCGCCTTTAGCCCTGCGCTTTACCAAAGCTTCAAACTCGGCAACCATCGCTGAATCAACCGAACTCTCAAGTTCCATAATTAATTCTACACGACTCAGAGAGAAGACCTTTTCAGCAAATAACTGTGCAGATAAGGCAGGAGAATCCACCCCGGCTTCATTCAATAAAGCAGTGGCTCTGGATAAAACTTCTTTCAATTTTTGATCAGCCAAACCCAATCTCCCAAAAACAAAAAAAGCGAGACATTTCGAAAAACATCCCGCTCAAATATTCTAAACTAAAACTAATTAGTCCTGAGCCTGCTGTTTGAGAGCTTCAGACTGATAATGACCGACGAGGGCATCAACAACTTCGTTCATATCCCCTTCCATCACAGCATCAAGCTTGTAGAGAGTCAGGTTGATACGGTGGTCGGTAATTCTACCCTGTGGAAAGTTGTAAGTACGAATACGTTCTGAACGGTCACCGGAACCGACCTGTGCGCGACGCTGCTCAGCCATTTCAGCATGCTGCTTGTCCTGCTCGGCCTGCAACAGACGGGAGCAGAGAACCTTCATAGCCTTGGCCTTGTTTTTATGCTGGGACTTTTCATCCTGGCAAATAACAACCAGCCCGGTCGGAAGGTGAGTAATGCGGATAGCTGAGTCAGTGGTGTTAACGGACTGACCGCCGGGACCGGAAGCACGGAAGACGTCGATGCGCAAATCTTCATTGCGAACCTGTACGTCAACTTCTTCAGCTTCGGGCATAATCGCCACAGTAGCCGCTGAAGTGTGAATACGTCCCTGAGTTTCAGTAGCAGGCACACGCTGAACACGGTGGGTACCGGACTCGTATTTCATCTTGGAATAGATGCGGCTACCGCTGATAGCAGCAATGATTTCTTTAAAACCGCCTGTTCCGGTGTGGTTGGAGTTCATGACTTCAACCTTCCAACCGTTGGATTCAGCAAAACGGGAATACATGCGAAAAAGGTCGGCAGCAAAAAGAGCTGCTTCCTCGCCGCCGGTACCGGCACGGATTTCAAGAATAATGTTCTTGCCGTCCATGGGGTCTTTAGGCAACAGGAGAAGCTTAAGTTCCTCTTCCAGCTTGGGAAGACGGCTCTTAATCTCGGCGATTTCCATTTCAGCCATTTCGCGAATCTCAGGATCGGAATCAGCGGCCATTTCCTTGTTATCTTCAAGGTCGGCGGAAAGCTGTTTGTATTCACGAAAAACAGCTACAACTTCACCAAGCTCGGAATGGGCAATGGTTACTTTCTTGTACCGCTCCTGATTATTATAAACTTCCGGATCTGCAAGCTCCTGCTCCAGATCCATGAAAGAACGTTCAATATCTTCCAACTTGGCAAACATCAGCTGTTTCCTCCATCAGCATCGGCAGCAACCGCCGTCTTGAGTGCCGCGAGAGCAACTTCAATCTGCTCTTCGTCCGGCTCACGGGTAGTCAGCAACTGCATTCCCATTCCGGGCAGGCAGGCGGCCTTGCACAGGGCCTTATCCTCATGCTTGGAAGATGCCTTGATCATTTCATAGGCGACCGCACTTACAGGAGCCATCAGCAGCAACTTGATACCGACTATATATAAATGTTTAAGCACAAAAGTTTGCGGAGCCCAGATGGCAACAATCATGGGAACCAGCACAGTGAAAAGCAAAATACTCACCACTAGTACGAAAAGCAGAAAAGCCGTTCCACAGCGGGGATGGAGTCTGCTGAATTTTTTGATCTCGCAAACATCAAGGTTACCGCCAGCTTCAAAAGCCCAGATGGCCTTATGCTCCGCACCGTGATATTCAAACACGCGCTTGATGTCCGGAACAAATGAAATGGAGACAATGTAACCGATGAACATGACCATCTTGAAAAAGCCGTCCCAAATGTGAAAACTCAGAGAATCCACACCGCCGGAGACACCCCACCACTTCATGGCCACGGAAAAAAAGTGCGGCAGCACAACGAAAAGACCCAGCGCAGCACCAAGTGCGATGACCATGGTCAGCACAAGGTGAAAGGTGGTCAATTCGCCGTCTTCCTCTTCATCGAGAGCTTGTGTAGCAGAATAGTTCAGAGCTTTGACGCCGTTGACCATGGTTTCCATAAAAATAGGAAAACCGCGCAGAAAAGGTTTTTTCATAAACGCGGGTGTCATTGAGAACCAGGGACGAAGTTCAACGATAATTTCACCGTCAGGACGACGGACAGCGATGGCGAGGTTGTCCTTTGCGCGCATCATAACGCCTTCGATAACAGCCTGTCCGCCAACGGTCTTGGCTGCGGACATCAGAAGAGATGATTTCAAATCCGTTTCCTCACTGTAAGGGGCAGATGCCCTGTAAAAAATAATGTTTCTCAGGTAAAATAATCATTCACAGCCGTCAAGCAAGAGCGAGAATGAAAATCATTACTTAAGAATACAGCGGGGAGGGATTGAAAACGTCCCACCCGGCTACGATGCAGGACTTTGAAATATTTCAAAAAAGGACATGCCTCTACCGTTCAATACGGCAGAGGCATGTTCACGCGGCAAAACCGCAGAAATATGAGCTAGTTGCCCTTAACTTTACTTGCTGCGTCGAAGCTACCGAATTTCTTCTTGAAGCGATCGATACGACCAGCGGTATCTACAAAACGCTGCTTACCAGTGTAAAAAGGATGGCAGTTGGAACAAATTTCAGTACTCACTTCTTCACCAATGGTGGAGTAGAGTTCGGACTCATAACCGCAGTGACAACGTACGGTTGCCTTATGAAGCTTGGGATGGATATCTTTTTTCATGACTTTCTCCTGTCTTTGTTAACCGTGAAAACAAGGCCGAATACACTTACACATAAGAATATGCAAGCATTTTTTGCCCAGTTCCGCAATTTTTGGTGCCATAAGTTAACAGGCCCGCCTAACTCACGTCAAGCGGCCGGGACGAACAGACAAACCAGATGCCTGCTGACGATTCAACTATCAAATCAAGGCCTATTTATAGCCCAAGTTCCTCTCAATAGCCGGACCGTCACCAATCATCTATACCGCATTTGAATAAAAAAGGCGGGATCGCGAGGATCCCGCCCAAATATTCTGAAAGCTGTCTGGAACTAAACGCAGCCAGTAGGCTTAGGCAGACCAGCCATCTTACAAGCTCCCTTACCGGGACCGGAGGGGAACAGTTCGTAGATGTGCTTCAGTTTGAAACCAGTTACTTTAGAGAGGATACGCACCATGGGAGCGATACCGTTCTTCTTGTAGTAGTCCTGCAGGAAGTCAATAACTTTCTGGTGTTCTTCGTTGAGTTCTTTGATACCTTCGCCTTCTTTGCAGAAGTCAACCCACTCGGGGCACCAGTCTTCAAACTTCAGGAGGAAACCATCTTCATCAACGTCAAAGCTTTTGCCCATGAATTCTACGAGAGCCATAATAATACTCCTAGGAATATTTACATTTAGTAATATAGGTCCGGACTAAGCCGAACCAGCCATATCCAAAAACAGCGATCCGCTGCTTCACAACTATTTTTTCAGCGCAAAATCTCTATACGTTTTTGCTCAAATTGAAATAAGCCTCTAACTCGGTTCTTGTCAATAAAGTTCTGATTAGAACCACACAAAATGACAATTTATTTATCGAGTAATTCCTGAAGATGCGGCAGAGCATATTCAAGGGAAGGATCAAGCTCCAGCGCTGTGGTCAAATATTCAATGGCTTCATCATCTTCACCCATAAATTTATGACACAACCCCAGATTGGCAAGATCTGAAGCAGACCCGCTATCCAGAGCAAGAGCCGCCTTGAAATCAACCGCAGCCAGCGCATAGTCCTTGCCTTTAAATTTAGCCACGCCGCGCAGGTTGAAGTATTCCTTGGCCTCGTCATCAAACTCGATAGCCCGATCAAGGTAAGGAATCGTTTCCGGCCACCTCTCCTCAAGCGAGAGGGCGTAAGCGGTGTAAAATGCAGACAGGGCCTTTTCTTCATCAGCAGGCTGCATCTCTACCGCAATGCTGAACATATCCACTGCACTGGAAGTATCCCCGCCACGCAGAGCCAGCATGCCCTCAAAGAAAGGAACAAAATAAGGTTCACCATAAATATCAGAAATCACGTCCAGACCGTCACCGGCAATGTCGAGAGCAACCTTCTCGGAAAGAATACGTCCTACAAAAAGACCGAGGCTGGCGTGCGGGGTACGCTCACGAAAATCAAATCCGGGCACAAAATTGTAGTTTGCAGGCACTCCCAGTTCAGGATGAGTGGTATCCACAGTGTACAAAGTGTACCCCTTTTCTTCCAACTGAGCGGCGAACAGCTTCAGCTCGTCATAAATATCACCACTTTCAACGGACGGCAGGGAGTTCATCTTCACACACTGACCTGCTCCCAGCCAACCGGTCTGCTCGATCTCAGTAAATTTGGGCAACCCTGATGCTTCATATACACGTCCGGTTTCAAAATCCCCGGCCAACTGCGCAACCTCGGTAAAAGCACGAATAGCAGCCTTGCACGGAGAAGCGGAAGTACCGGCGGTAAAAACAATCTCACTCATACCCGGAAAACTGGAGGGGTCCCATGCGGTGACCGCCACCGTAGGCAGAGGCATACCAAACGAAAAGTCGTTGATGATGTATTTGATTTCGTTGTCATCAAAGCATTTGCAAAGATTAGAAAGAACTTCGTCTTCACAGGAAGCCGGGTCGATCACCGGAACTTCAGGGCGTTCACGGTCAATCACTGCGCAGACATGCCTTTCAACCAGCTCGCTTGCCCCCTGAAGCACTGACTCTTCAGGAGTATTTCCCGCAGAAGAACCGTTAAACTCGTTAAGAATCTTAAACCAGTCAAGCGGCACATACTCTTCTTCACCGGTATGCACATTCAGTGCGGGATAGAAATGCCAGCGCACCAGATCGAGAATAACCCGCGCCTTTCCGGGGTCCATTTCCTCATCCACGGATTGCAGAATCTTCTCAATGGAAATAACCTTACCGGGCCAGAGCTCCTCTGCTTCACTGTAAGTGGCGAGGGTAAAATTATCCGGCTTGGACCAGAAGCTGAAAAAGCTGAACCGTTCCACCAACTCCATCAGTGCAGAGGCTTCAGCCTGTGCCACAGATGCACCCTTGCCCATCTGCTTACGGGTGGGCATCACTTCGCGGGCTTCGTCACCGCACTCGCTAATAAAAACAGGGATGCCGAGACGTCCCGTATCAATCTTACGCGTGCATTTCAAAACACCGTTGCACTTTTCTTCCAGCAGTGCCTTAACCCGGGAAACGGTCTCCTCAGGGCTGACCGCCTTATCCTGATCCTTAGAGTAAACTTTAGGGCACGATTTAAGTTCCAGCATTACTTCACTCCCATCCTGACCAAAGAAACGATAGACTTACCTTCATCAGCATTTCCGGCAAAAGGAACTTCCTGCTTCATCAGGCGGTAGCTGTCCTTGGTCTGCTCAAAAAATTTCTTACCGCCGCGCTTTTTATCCATGGCCAGCAAAACCTCGGAATCCTTTGCTTCAACCAGATGTTTAGCAATGAATCCGGGCAGAGATTCGGCAACATCATCGCGATGAAGGATCTCACAACCCATAATATAATTGAATTTTTCTTCCAAATTGGTCTCAGAAAAATCAACCTTATGCATGCTGATTTTTTCATCAAGCTTGTTGCGGGAAACATTCAACCGGGCAAAAAGCAGAGCATCGTCATCAGTATCAGCAAGCACAACTTCATAACCGCGACTGGCCGCAATCATACCGCACAGCCCGCCATCAGTACCGACTTCAAGAAACTTTGCACCTTCAACCGCCTTGAACTTTAAAGCGTAAAACCCCAGAACAAGAGAGGAAGGCCAGATCTTAGCCCAGAGAGGCAGATCAATTTTTTTACCGCCCCTTGCCTTGTTCACGAGTTTATCAAGATACGCAGGCATATCCGCGATCTGTGCCAGTTCGAAAATATGATCGCCCACTTTAACTTCTTCAAACTTGATCGCACCGAACTTGTTCCGGGCCGCAGCAAGCAATTCATCAAAAGTCGCAACGGACTGTAACGCTATATTTTTCAAGGAAACCTCCTGAAGGAATATTCGAAATTCATTTCACCCTGTCCAAACAGGGAAAACCATACTTCAATGAAGTGGATTTAGCTCTGTAGAGCAAAAGGAGTAATCATTAACCTGCGGGTGGTCAACATCCGTCGCAAAATGCACAAAAAAAGGGTCGATCATTTCTGATCGACCCTAAAAATCTGGAGCGGGAAACGAGATTTGAACTCGCGACTCCAACCTTGGCAAGGTTGTACTCTACCACTGAGTTATTCCCGCTAATGGAGGCGGCATCCAGATTTGAACTGGAGAATGGAGGTTTTGCAGACCTCTGCCTTACCACTTGGCTATGCCGCCTGAAATTTTTTTTGGAGCGGGAAACGAGATTTGAACTCGCGACTCCAACCTTGGCAAGGTTGTACTCTACCACTGAGTTATTCCCGCTCGATATCCGTATTACGGAAAGAAAACGGCCTCCCTGAACTAGGAAGGCCTGAAAAATCTGGAGCGGGAAACGAGATTTGAACTCGCGACTCCAACCTTGGCAAGGTTGTACTCTACCGCTGAGTTATTCCCGCTCAGAGAGTTCTCCTTCAAGTGGTGTGAAGGAAGGCCGATCACTGGGATCAGCCCAAGAAATTTAGTGGAGCGGGAAACGAGATTTGAACTCGCGACTCCAACCTTGGCAAGGTTGTACTCTACCACTGAGTTATTCCCGCTCATGGAGGCGACATCCGGATTTGAACCGGAGAATGGAGGTTTTGCAGACCTCTGCCTTACCACTTGGCTATGTCGCCGAAATATTTGGAGCGGGAAACGAGATTTGAACTCGCGACTCCAACCTTGGCAAGGTTGTACTCTACCACTGAGTTATTCCCGCTCACAAAAGCGAAGCAGTTTTTAACTTGCTGCCAAAAAACTGTCAACACTTTTTTTAAATTTGCTATCTTTCTTGCTTTGTTTTCTCATGACAGCCGGAAATAAATTCATCAACTATCCAACTAGCTTTAAGCTTGAGAAATTATGCAATTTATTTTCAAAGAACGACTTGTGTGTCGCTGAAAAAGTGTTTAGGGCAGCTGTTTTTTTTTGTCAACCGTTTTAAATTTTTATTTTTTTATTTTTTTTTATCATGCCCTTTACTTCCATGCCAACTTTAGGCTAATACCATGCATCTTAAAATATTGTTAGAGTCGTTTTGGTAAAGTCGTAACCCCACCTCACTATAAATAAAGAGAGGTTATCAATATGGAACAAAAAGATATTGAATTCTTCCGCGAAACCCTGAACAAGATGCTCAACGACATTCTTCAGAAGGGACAGGAAACCATCGAAGACATGACTGAATCCGGGGAAACTTATGCAGACCCCGCAGACCGCGCAACCGCCGAGTCCGACCGTGCCTTCACTCTAAGACTCAGGGACAGGGAGCGCAAACTCATCAAAAAAATCCAGAAGGCCATCCAACGCATTGATGACGGTGACTTCGGTATCTGCCACGCCTGTGGTGATGACATCTCCGTTCCAAGGCTCAAGGCCCGCCCGGTAACTACCCTCTGCATTGCCTGTAAGAGCAAGCAGGAGGAAGAAGAACAGAACCGCGGAGACTAAGCCCGGATACAATTAAATGGATGCACACTTCTTTCGTGCCCTGACCGGAGAACTTGAGGAAAATCTCAAGGGCCGCAGGGTGGAAAAAATATTTGCCCCCGCTGAGGGAGTGTGGACTTTCACGCTCCAATCAAAGGGAGGCAAGGAATATCTTCTATTCAGGCCCGCCAAATCGGTGGGCCTGCTCTTTCTTTCAAGGGTAAAACCAGTCAATCCCCCCAGCCCTCCGTCACAAGTCATGTGGCTGCGCAAACGGCTGGCCGGGCGCAGGCTTTTTGAAGCTCATCACGACTGGATCAACCTGCGAATCGCCTTTACACTTTCCCCGTGGATACAACGCGACAAGTACCGCTATCTGCTGCTGGACATGAAAAAGGGAGTTTCACTGATTCATGACCTGCCCGAAGGATTCCCTGCGACCGTAACATGGCCCGCGTACGAGGAAACACGCTCAAATAAAGAGATATGGCGTGATTTTCCGCAGATATCCCCTCCCCTACGTAAAAGCCTGAATGCGCTTAATGAAACTGATGGACGTAGTCTGCTGAGCCGACTTCAAAACGGCGTAGCAAATGATTTCTACATATCAGAAAAAAAAGGCGAACTCATAGCCCCGCGTGTCTGGTCAAATCCCAAGGCGGATGAGCAAAAGTACGATTCAGCCATCGAAGCGTCTTCAGTCTATGGGGAAAAAATTCTTTTTCCGGTCATGGAGCGCATGGAAAATGCGGAACAGCGTAGCACCCTCAAAAGTGGCAAAAAGAAATTCAAAAAAATTTTCAAGCGCATTGAACAGGAAGAGGAACGGTTGCGTTCCATGCAGGCCCGCAAGATCGAGGCCGAAGCCCTGCAAGCGGAGATGTACCGTTTAAAGGATTTGCGCGAGCTGGACAGGGTCACGGTGAACCATCCCGAACATGGTGAGATGGAAGTTGAGCTTGATCCACTCCTGACTCCCACTGAGAACATGGAAAAAATATTCCGTTTCGCAGCAAAGGCTCAGCGTGGATTCAAGCACATGGAACGACGCAAGCAGGAAGTTGAAGCTGAGCATGAACAGTTCCTGAAGGCCAACCTTATGCCCTCCGCCAGCAAAGGCCAAAAAAAGACAAATATTGAGATACCCAAGAAATACAAGAGCATCGCTGCTTCTCTGTTCATTTCATCTGATGGTTTTCTCATGATCCGGGGTAAGAATAGCAAGGCCAACCATGAAATTTTGAGTAAAGTATCTTCTGTTTTCGATTACTGGTTCCACGTGCAAGACGGCCCCGGTTCTCACGTTATCCTTAAGCGGGACCATCCCGGACAGGAAGTACCGGAACAGACTTTACATGAAGCAGCCATACTTGCAGCCCTAAAAAGCTACCGAACCAACGATTCCAAAGCGGATGTAATGTGTGCGCTGGTAAAAGACGTACGCAAGGTCAAAGGCTGGGCGCACGGACAGGTCGCCGTAGACAACGTGCTTCAGAATCTGCACGTAGATATTGATCAGTCTTTAGAAGAAAAACTGGCTAAGAAATAAATTTATGCCTCCGGCGGCTTAAACCCTTTTGGGAAAAGGGTTTAAGAATCCCAAAACTTTTTATCAGGCTTCGCCGCTTCGCGAGTTGAATCATACAAACGCAAACAACCGCAATATCTTTCAGGATATTGCGGTTGTTTTTTGAAAATAGCCCTAACAAGCTATATGCGAAGCTTATTAAAAAGTTTTGATGGGATGGGGTCTGGGGAAGGGAAACTTTTCCCAAAAGTTTCCCTTCCCCAGCCGTCGGAGACATCTTAAGCTGTTTTAGAAATTCCTTCCAGCATTGACAGGACTGTGTTCTGTTCCTGCTGAAAACGATTGGCTACGCTTTTTTGTACCCGCTCTGTGGATGATGAAAACTGTCCTTTGCGTTCGCCATAAATTTCTTTGACCAAATCAGCGGGGAAGCCTTTGCTCTCGGCATTAGCGGCCAGCTTATCGATAGCCTTGGCAATCAAACGAGAGGCCCCGGTAGGGCCATGCTGAACCGAGGTGGACCAAAGAACCTCGCGAATAGGTGCAGGCATGGAATTCATATCAATTCCGGTTTTATCAAGAATCATTTTTGCAGCAGGATCGTAATGACTGCCCTGAATAAAATCGTGCTGTAATTTTTCAAAACCCTTGGGATCAGCATCCGCCATTTGCTTCCAGAGAGCAGGCATAGAACCAGCTTTTGACCCGGTATCAGCAGGCCCGGCACCAAGCAGTTTATCCGCCATTTCCGGAGCCTTGTCCTTCAGGAATTGAATAAACTTATCCATTGTCCCGGTCTTGGAGGCGATCTGGTACTTGCCATACGAAGTACCGCCCACCCGGTCATAACCGATGGCGGAAACACCCGTGGAGCCTGATTCAAATTTTGCGGAAAGATCACCGGAAACAACAGGAAAATCCATTTTTTTGACAGGCATATTATCCGCTGCGGCAGCCGTGGCACGATAGGAATTCAGAGCCTGAGCGCTCTGCCCAGCACCGCCCTGCATCCCTTTAATGGAGTTAAGTGCGCTCAAAGCTTCCAGCATGAGCACATCATTCATAACTCCCATATCCATGTTGCCTGCCGAGAACTCATCACTTGAGCCACCGGAAAACAGCTTATTCGCCATCATGAGTTCCATATCAAAGGCCCCGGCCTTCCCCTTCATGGCGTCAAGGTTGGGAGCGGAATCTCCGGCTGTACCGGAAACATTCCCCAGCATCTTCATCATTGCGGCAATATCGTTGGTCACATTAGTCATGGCGTCCCTCTGTCAAAAAAATATTTTCTCAACATAGGTTTTGCACCAAGTGTACCAATCAATTATAGTTTTATGACAAAAAGAAAAAAAGCCCTCCAGAAATAATCGGAAGGGCCTTAAATTACAACAGAACAAACGGATCAATCATCATCCTTGCCGTCATCAATAAGAAAGAGTTCCCTTTTCTTTTTCTCAAAAACCACCGCAGCCCGAAAAGCCGCAACAGCCAAAGCCAGAATACTTAGGATCAAGATCAATCCTTTCTGAAACTCCCACTTCTGGCGGATAATCATATCAATAATAAAATTTGATTGGAAATTATTCGAATAGTATATCAGTAAAGGAATGCATAGCAATGCCAACCCGAGAAATACAACTTCCAGCCAAATAAAACTCCTGCCCAGAAGCATAATGAACAGGGTCGAATCACGAACTACTCTGAGAGTGACCAGCCGCTTTTTAAGCTTTCCTAAACGATCATCAATGCGATCCAGATAACGCTGGGTTTTGCGGAACGTTTCCGCCACATTGAGCTGCTGGGTCTTAATCCAATAAATCTTATCGGCACAATAGTTGAAATCACTGTTGAATTCAGTCAACAGTTTGGGAAAAGGAAACCATGAAGCCTCACGCTGAATGTCCAGCAGTTCCTCACGGTAAATTTCAAGCTTCTTGTTGATAACCTTAATTTCATATTCGACCCGCTTTTCAATTTCAGCAGTCAGCCGCGCTATTCCGATGGTCAGTTGCCTGAAAGCTACATAGTTTTTTATCTTAGCCAACTTATTCATGCGGTCCATGAACCGGGCTGCCTCTTCAGCGAATTCATGCCCTTCCTCAAACCACTGTGCAATATCCGAAGAAAGAGTGTCCATTCCCGAGGCGACTTCCTTGGCCTCCGCTTCAGCAATTTCCCAAAGCTCACCCATCTCCTGCAAAACAGTCAACCTGCCCCGGTCAAGTTCTGGATCTATCGCCACCCTGTTGAAATAATGGGGGTCCTTTTCAATAATATCCTGAAATGTTGAAATGGCCTGCTCGGCAAAGCCCATCTTAACCATGCATACAGCCCGGCGATATTGCGGCTCCAGCCAATCCGGGCACTTGCTCTGCGCTTTTTTGTAAAGATCACTGGCCTCTCCGAGCTCGCCCATAACTTCCTGCATCCTGCCTTGCAGATAAACAAAATACCCCTGTTGCAATGGCGAATAGCAAAGCCTTTCAGCCTCCTGCCAATAAAAATAAGCCTGCTCGAGATCACCGCCTTCCAATTCGTAAAATGCCATCAGCGAACGCGGCTGATAGCTGCGACTGAAACGGATCATGGCATTCTTGATCAAGGTTTCAGCCTCATTTCTGGAACCTCTTTGCAAGGCCTCATAGGCGGACCAGATCAGCTCCCCTTCTTCCGGTCCCTGATCCTTGATTCCAAGGGGCCAATCCTTGCCCCGGCAACGCCAGACCATATACACTGTGCGCAACTGAGAAATTGCGTTAATTGCAAAAAGAGCCCGGGTAACAATGCCCTCATACCCTTTACCCTTATGCAAGAGATTTGAAAACTCCTCGATAACGTTATCTTTTCCCTGCATCTGCAAATCAATATTCTGAAACCCTTCAGTAAATTTATCACTGTCGATGGCTGCAAGCTGCTTCCAGACCACCGGATCGAGGCCTTCCAGAGTCCGGCTGGGACAATCTGACGGAAGGTGGTTTTTCATGCCGCAATAAAAACAATCATCCAATTCTCCCACTGAAACCCTGCGGGAAATAGTAACCGACACTGCTGCCGATCCGCTATCATTGACTCCTTGCTTGAGACTGACATGACACCATCCGTCCACATTCTCCTGCTCACTCCCGAAGCGCACTTCATTAACTGCGAAGTCGTTCCCAAGCAGAAAAGCGTCCCGATAGCGCAAATGCGGACAATCAGGGGTAAGCTTGTCCCAATCAAGGTTAACTTTGCGGATTACCTCATCGTTAAAGCTCATATTCATCTGCGGCACCAGTGCCATAACTGAAGGCCAATATGAAACTTCTTCATTCAACTCGTTATTTCTAACCTTGCTGATAAGCACAAGCAGTTCACGCAGGAAGGTACGGAGCAGAGAAAAAGATGCAATGGGCAGGATAACCTTTACATCTGAGGTTATGTACTGAATGCCCAACCTCTGAAGCATGACCTGAACCTCAGAAAAAAATGACCGCCAGCCTTTAATGAATTCCTTGTCCGAGGGATTACCCACCGGAATTAAGATAAAATACCAATCTTGCAGGGAATCATAGCCAAGCCCCTGGTCCGGGACCAAGGTCTGCCAGCCGGATTTGGAAATCCCGGTAGGCGTCCGGACATCCTCAAGGTTCAAGCCGGCAATGGCTTTGACTGAGTCGGCCAGCTTGGGATGAATAGTAATCTCAAATTCAGTAGGGAGTGCTGTTTCCTGAGTAGTAAACTCATCATCGACCTTAAGAGAAAGATCAAGATTGTAATCAACCAAAAGCGTAGCCGGCATAACCTGAATAAAAAGTTCCATGGGGTTGAGCCTGGCCCAGATTTCAAGACGAGCCACAACCCGGAAGACATCATCGCTGAAGAAAAACCAGTAAGATTGGTTGTGTTCTTCGCTCATGAGCATGCCTCCAAAATCACGCATACTGCGGACAATGGAGTCTTCCAGAGCTCCCCCCCAGACTATCCAGACACCAAATCCACGGTTAACCATACGAGAATGGCTGACAACAGGGAATTTTTCAAATAAAGTTGAAATCGAATACAAAACAACAACTCCTTACCTGCGGAGGAATTATGGACATTTCAAAAAAAATAGCTGAGCTCAAACAAGATCCGGAATTCGCCGAAAATGTAGGCATGATCCTGATCCACAACGGAATCGTCCGCGGCTGGTCGCGGGGAACCCGTGAAGAAGTCACCGGCATCGAAATCAAGGCTGACCACGATAAGATTGAACAAATCCGCAAGGAACACGAGCAACTCCCCGGAATTTATAAAATCGTTACCCATGCCAACGAAGGCTCTTTCAAGCCGGGCGACGACCTACTCTTCCTCATCGTAGCGGGTGACATTCGTGAAAATGTCAAGGAGTGCCTTTCCAGCCTGCTCGACAGAGTCAAGACCGAAGCCTTCAGCAAGAAAGAAATTCTCGCTTAATTTAATCATTAGAGGGCCGGAGTATATTTATTCAAATATTCCGGCCCGTTTTATATTTTAATTATTTCAGCAGGCACAACCGTCTTCCCGGTCGCAACATCCTGCATCAGCCGCTCCATTTTTGCAGCCTGCCCGTCACGTCCCCGCTTCCTGCATCCGCCGATATAAAAACCGGCCTTACGCTGTAATTCAGCAAGAGCCATGTCATATTCATCCCCGGAGAGATTTCCTGCATGAAGCAGCTTAACTATAGCGTAGATTCTGTATAAGTCCAAACACCCTACGCTGTTGGATAATTGGTCAGGACGCCCGCCGTGCTTTACCGTCAAACGCTCACGCAAAAGACCTACCGGATATTTAAGTCCGGCCCTGATCCAAAGGTCGTAGTCCTCGCAGGCAGGCATATCTTCGTCGAACGGCCCCAATTCATCCCAGAACTTGCGGCTGAAGATCACACAGGAAGGGCTGACCATACACATTTCAAGTGAACGGTCGAAAAACATTCCTTCCGGCTTTTCGTGCTTTTTACACTGGTTGACCCGTTTGCCCTTACGAATCCAGATTTCATCGGTCTGACTGATTTCAAAACGACCCTCTTCCATAAAAGGCACTTGCTTTTGCAATTTTTCCGGCACCCATTCATCATCAGAATCCAGCAAAGCAATAAATTCACCCTGTGAAGCGGATATTCCAACATTGCGTGCTGCTGAAACACCCCTATTCTCCTGCTGAACAACCTTCAAACGGGGATCATCATATTCCGCCAGCCTTTTCGCTGTATCATCTGTAGAACCGTCATCCACAATCAGGCATTCGAAATCCGTAAATTTCTGATCAAGCACAGAATCAACCGCCCGGCAAACCCGCTCCGCCCGATTGTAAGTTGGTATAATTACAGATACTTTGGGCATATTATTTAACCTATCCAATTAATCACCTATATTATTACGATAAAAATTCATATCCGTACCAAATGGTATTTGATCATGTTAATAAAAAAACATACCCTGTGTATAGTTACGCAAGGTTGATTTTTCACCAGACCCTTTATTTTTTTACGGATTGCCATTTACCCCATGCGAATTTTCCAAGTTATCAACGTCCGCTGGTTCAATGCCACCTCATGGTATGCCCTTTATCTGAGCAAATTGCTGCAAGATGCCGGACACGAAGTGTTGCTCATCACTGTCCCCGGTTCTGAAACCGAAGAAAAAGCCCTTGAAATGGGACTAAATGTTGAAACCATAGAACTCAACTCCGCCCGACCGCATAAACTCATTAAAGCCTGCTCGCAGGTTTTTTCCCTGATCAAAAAACACAAACCGCAAGTAGTAAACTGCCATCGCGGAGAAGCATTTTTCTGGTGGGGAATACTGCGAAAAATGGGCATGGGCTACAAACTGGTCAGGACCAGAGGCGACCAACGGCTTCCCAAAAGTGACTTTTTTAACCGCTATCTGCACTCCAAAGTAGCTGATGCCGTAGTCGTTACCAATAAAAGAATGGCTGACCATTTTCTGAAAAAAATGGAACTGGCTCAAAACCGGCTCTGGCTGATCCACGGAGGAGTGGATAACAAGAAATTTTGCTTTGATCCTGAAGGACGTAGGAAGGTGCGGGAACAATTCGGCTTCAGTGATGATGACGTTGTCATCGGCATGCTCGGAAGGTTTGACCGGGTCAAAGGCCAGAAAGAACTCATTGAAGCCCTCGCCAAAACCCGCAACAACGTGAAGGACAAAAACATCAAATTGTTCTTAATCGGTTTTCCCACTGCCACCAGTAAGCACGAAGTGGACACATGGCTTACCGATAACGGACTGACCGAAATAACCGCCATCAGCGGCAAATGCGAAGATGTGACCGCGTGCATTTCTGCCATGGATATCGGAGTAATAGCTTCACTCTGGTCGGAAACCATCGCCCGAGCGGCATTGGAAATTATGGCCTGCGACAGGCCGCTCATTTCAACTTCCGTCGGGGTCATGCCGGACCTGCTGCCGCAGGAAGCACTTGTCCCTGCGCAGGATGTCACCCAGCTTTCCCTGAAGATAACAGAAGCCATCAATAATCCTGAATTTCGTGAAAAATTACTTGAAGAGCACAAACGGACCATGTCCCAACTTTCCGGCGAGGATTTTCTCAAAAGAACAATGACGCTCTATCAAGGTATTTTGAATTAAGAATACCTCCGGCGTATATGGTCCCGCCCAGAAGTCAAGCTTGGATTGATTAAGAGGTGGATGCAAACGTATATTCGGCATCTATGTGCCCTGATGGTGTATCCGCACTCCTGCTCCTCATCGGCTCAACGGCTTTTTAAGCCACCGCCGGAG